>NZ_JAWVPQ010000011.1:0-59756 GCF_046592795.1 Streptococcus sp. TATVAM-FAB8 | reverse complement strand
AATGGGAGTTTTGAAAGAAAAGGTGGGAGTAACGTATGTCTAACTCATTTATCAAGTTGTTAGTTTCTCAATTGTTTGCAAATTTAGCAGATATTTTCTTTAGAGTAACTATCATTGCTAACATATACATGATTTCAAAATCAGTAATTGCCACTTCATTAGTTCCTATTTTAATAGGAATATCCTCTTTTGTTGCTAGTATTTTAGTTCCTTTAGTTACTAAACGGTTAGCACTAAATAAGGTTCTATCTTTATCTCAATTCGGAAAGACTATATTATTGTTGATACTGGTAGGAATGTTTATAGTCATGAAATCAGTACCGCCCTTGGTGATGTATCTATTTGTTGTTGTAATTTCCATATTAGATGGTTTTGCAGCACCTGTTTCCTATGCTATTGTCCCACGTTATGCAACTGATTTGGGTAAGGCAAACTCAGCATTGTCAATGAGTGGTGAAGCTACTCAATTGGTGGGGTGGGGATTAGGTGGACTCTTGTTTGCAACGATTGGCCTTTTATCTACCACCCTTATAATTTTACTGTTGTATATAATTTCCAGCTTCATGATGTTATTTCTTCCTGATGCTGAGGTGGAGGTGCTAGAGTCAGAGGCTAATCTTGACATTTTAGTCAAAGGTTGGAAGTCAGTTGCTAGAGATCCTAGATTAAGACTTTTTATCTCGGCAAATTTATTTGAAATTTTCTCAAATACGATTTGGGTTTCTTCCATTATACTTGTTTTTGTAACTGAGTTATTAAATAAAACAGAAAGCTACTGGGGATATTCAAATACAGCATACTCTATTGGCATTATAACCAGTGGTTTAATTACTTTCAGATTATCTGAAGAGTTCCTAGCTGTTAAATGGAAAAGTATTCTTTTTCCTCTTGTATCAATAGCAATAGTGACGTTGGCCATTATTTTATTTCCAAATGCACAGATATTTTTATTTTTTTCTGCTTTAGTTGGTATGTTGTCACAGCTAAAAGAAGTTCCTGAAAGTGTATTTCTTCAGGAGACTGTAGAGGAAAATAATTTGGTCAATGTTTATTCTGTTATTGAAGTGATTTCAACACTATCATTTTCAGTATTTGTGTTACTAATGAGCTATATTACCGAGAATTTTGGCATTACCATCAGTTTTTTGTTATCAGCAATTTGTCTGATTTTAGAAGCTATTTTAATTTATATTAGACGAGACTATCTCAAGTGATACAGAAAAATGATTTTAATGAAATTGAGGATTGTAGTAGCGAGATTGATGCATAGCTACTTTAAGTCTGATATCTACTTAACAGTTGTCCTATTGTGTTATTATCAAATATTCTATCCCACTTTCTAAAAACATTACCCCCATCAAATAAAACTAAAAGTATGGTAATATAATAACAGGTACTTGATTAGTTGTGCTGTGTTATTATTTTACTAGGACTTTTGGTATTTTTTGTTAGCATTTTGGGGAGGAGATTGTGATGAAAGTTGTTGAAGTTGGTCAAGAAAATCAAGACGTTATCGTGTTACTTCACGGTGGCGGTTTGTCCTGGTGGCAATATCAAGCTCAGATGGATTTGCTGTGTAAAAATTATCATGTGGTTGTGCCGATTCTCGATGGGCATGCTGGAAGTGATGCTGATTTTACAAGCATTGAAGATAATGCTAAGCGACTTCTGGATTATATTGATAAAACCTACGGTGGTTCAGTTTTTCTGATTGCTGGTTTGTCGCTTGGTGGTCAGATTCTTTTAGAAATGCTTGCTTTGCGAAAAGATATTTGTCAGTACGCTATTGTAGAAAGTGCTGCCATTATTCCAGATAAATTGACAGCAGGTTTGGTCGCTCCGCTATTTTCGATGAGTTTTCCTTTGATTAAGAAGAAGTGGTTTGCAAAGATGCAGTTTCGCTACCTTGGCATTCGAGCTGATTTGTTTGAACACTATTATGAGGACACAGTGAAACTTTCTAAGCAAAATTTGATTGCTTTTACAAAAGCAAGTAGCTTGTATCAAGTAAAGAAAAATTTGAAGAATTCGTTAGCGCGTGTTCGCATTATTGTGGGAGAAAAAGAAACTAAAAAGATGCATGCTTCAGCAAGGTATTTACATGATCTTTTACCAGACAGTCGCTTGGAAATCAAAGCTGGTCTGGCTCACGGTCAATATGCGATTAACCAGCCAGATTTATATGTGAAAGAACTTTTTGAGAGTTTATGATTAAGGAGTGAACGATATGGCATCAAGTAAAGAATACTTAGCTTTTATATTGGACCAACTTTCAGAAATTCCAGAGATTTCCTACCGTTCAATGATGGGAGAATACATCCTTTATTACCGTGGTAAGGTCATTGGTGGGATTTATGACAATCGTTTTTTGATTAAACCAACTAAGTCTGCTACAGCTTTATTACCAGAAGCAAGGCTTGAGATTCCCTACGAAGGGGCTAAAAAGATGCTTTTAGTCGATCAACTTGATGACAAAGCTTTACTCAGCCGCTTGCTGCAAGCCATGTACGAAGAATTACCAGAACCTAAGAAAAAAAGAAACTAGCTTACCAAAGGTTAGTTTTTCTTTTGTCATAATCATCTGATTTTGCTACAATGAAAGCAAAGAGTGATAACGCTTTCTTGGGTGATTAGGAGGTATTGATTATGGAATACATCCAAGTGACAAAAGATAATTTAGAAAACGAGCATATTTGCTGTGCTATTTCTAACAACAAAGATGTTCAAGTCTCATCTAAAAAAGCTTGGTTATCTGAGCGCTTTGATGATGGACTTGTTTTTCTAAAAAGTGTTGAACGTGGCAAGTGTTTTATCGAGTATCTTCCTGCAGAAAAGGCTTGGAATCCCATTGAGGCAGAAGATTACATGTATATTGATTGTCTCTGGGTTTCGGGTTCTTTAAAAGGTCATGGTTATTCGACTGATTTGCTGGAGGCTTGTATCGCTGATAGCACAGCAAAAGGGAAGAATGGGTTGTGTATCTTAGCAGCAGCTAAGAAGAAACCATTTCTTGCTGATCCAAAGTACCTAGCTTACAAAGGTTTTAAGGTGGCTGATGAAGCTGATAATGGCATTCAACTTTGGTATCTGCCGTTTTCCGATGATGCTAAAGTACCAAACTTTAAAGCTTGTGCCAAACACCCTTACATTGAAAAATCAGGTTATGTTTTGTATTACACCAGCCAATGTCCTTTCAATTCTAAGTATGTCCCAATCCTTGAAGAAACAGCTAAGCAAGAAGGGATTTCTTTTAAGGCTATTCAAATTACGGATAGGAAAACAGCGCAAGCTGCGCCGACACCTATAACGACCTACGCTCTTTTTTACAATGGGGATTATGTTACAAATGAGCAGATGAATGCCAAAAAATTTTTAAAACTCGTCTCAAAAGTTGGAGGATAATAATTTTTCACTAAAAGAGGTAAGTATGATTGAGTTGAAACCACTTGTTTCAAGTGATCGTGAACAATTTATTAAAGATAACCAAGAAGCTTTTAATTATGGAGCTTTAGAGGAATTTGGTCTTCGAGATGACCATTTTGAAGAAGATGGTCAAATCATCTCTCGAGAGACAATTGAAGAATCCATAGATAGTGGAGAAGCCTACCGTATCCTTGATGATGGAAAGGTTGTCGGTGGTGTTGTAGTCCGTATCGAGGGAGATAGAGGAGATTTGGATTTGCTTTTTGTTTCTCCCAAATGCCACAGTAAGGGAGTTGGCTACGGCGCTTGGTGTCAAATTGAAAAGATGTTTCCACAAGTGAAAATCTGGGAAACCGTGACGCCATATTTTGAAAAACGTAACATTCATTTTTATGTGAATCGCTGTGGGTTTAAGATTGTTGAATTCTTTAACAGCCATCACAAAGATCCAAATGATGATGAGGCTTCAGAAATGTTCCGATTTGAAAAGCACTTATAGTTTCAGATTTTAGGAGGGCAATATTATGACTAAAGGAAATGGTATCTTAATTGGTATGGGATTTGGAGTAGCCATTGGTGCAGGAATAGGTTTTCTAACACATAATATTGGACTTTGGATGTCACTTGGTATTGCCTTTGGGGTTATGGTTGGACTATTTATTGACAAAGATGACGATGATGAAGGCGAGTAATTTATCAGACGATTGAATCTATAAAGAATAAGATGTTAAACTGTAGCTTTTCTGGCTGCAGTTTTTGAATGTTTTAGAGGATGACGCGAGATAAAAGCTAAAAAACAGTTGTTCTTTGTAAGTGCTGTCTTTTTGTGCTACAATGCAAGTATCATAATATTCTGATAATTCAAAAGGAGGTTTCTGGATGAAAACAGTACTTGTAACGGGTGGCACAGTTTTTGTTAGTAAATATACAGCGGCTTATTTTGCTAAAAAAGGCTATGACGTCTATGTGCTCAATCGAAATACCAAGACACAAGTCGAAGGCGTGACTGTGATTCAAGCTGATCGACATAATTTGGGCAATCGACTGAAAAGTCACCATTTCGATATCGTTTTGGATGTGACAGCTTATAACGCTAATGACATTTCTTGTTTAGTAGAAGCAATAGGCTCATTTGAAACATATATCATGATTAGTTCAAGTTCTGTTTATCCAGATGACGGCGCGCAACCATTTTTAGAAACCTCTCAACTTGGTGAAAATAAATTCTGGGGCCAGTATGGTCTAGATAAGATTGCAGCAGAAAAACGTTTGCTTGAGCTGGTTCCAGAAGCTTATATTTTACGTCCACCATATCTCTACGGACCGATGAATAATGTTTATCGCGAAGCTTTTGTCTTTGATTGTGCTAAGGATGATTTGCCATTTTATCTGCCACGCCACGGTGAATTAAAATTACAATTCTTTTATATTAAGGATTTGTGCCGCATGATGGAAGCTATTATTGAAAAGCGGCCAACAGAACACCTCTATAACGTAGGAAATACTGAAGTTATAAGTACTCGCCAGTGGGTGAAGCTCTGCTATGCCTGCAGCAATAAAATTCCAGAATTCATCGAAGTCTTTGATGAGGTCAATCAGCGCAATTACTTTAGTTTTTACGACTATGAGTTCTTTTTAGATGTCAAAAGGCAAGAGAAATTATTACCAGAGCTAACACCTCTAGAAATTGGTTTAAAAGAATCCTACACATGGTATGAAAACCATGTCTTCGACGTCAAAAAGAAACCATTTTTTGATTATATTGAAAAACATTTGAAGTAAGGGAGGGCGTTTATGAATCAAGAATTTTTAGAAGTCAGTGAATATGTTGATTATCTTCATCCTGAAATTCAAAAACTTGCTCACCAATTAAAAAATGAGAGCATAGATGAAATAGATTTGGTCAAAAATACTTTCCATTTTGTGAGAGATGACATCCACCATTCGTGGGATGTTAAAGATAAGCACGTTACAGTTTCAGCAAGTGATTGTCTTTGTGAAGGTGTTGGCATTTGTTGGGCAAAAGCTAATCTTTTAGCAGCACTACTTCGTACCAATGGTATTTCGTCAGGTTTTTCTTACCAGCGCTTGATACTTGGATCTACTCCGGATACGGGCTATTGCATCCATGCTCTTAATACTGTCTATCTTGATTCTATAGGAAAATGGCTTCGCCTAGATGCTAGAGGAAATAAGAAAAATGTTCAAGCAGAGTTTTCGTTAGATGAGGAACGATTAGCTTTTTATCCAGATGCAGAAGGTGAGGTAGATTATCACGATAATCATGCAAAACCAGATCAAGGCTTGATGACGGTACTAGAAAAGAGTACAGATGCTATTGATATGTACCTGCATCATTTACCTGATAGATTAACTTGCGAAGTGAGGTAAGGGAGCGATATGTTATTTAAAAAAGCTAGTATTTCTGATATAGATATGTTGGTGTCAACACGGATTGAAGTGCTACGGGCGGCAAATCAATTAGAGCATTCCGTAGATTTAAGTCATTTGACTAAAAGTTCAAAAAAGTATTATCAAGAAGCTTTGTCAAATGGCAATCACACAGCATTTTTGGTTTATGATGCTGACAAGGTGGTTGCAACAGGAGCAATTTCTTACTATCGTGTTATGCCAACCTATCATAATCCGTCAGGAAAAAAAGCTTATATTATGAACATGTATGTGGCTCCAGAATATCGTAGACGAGGGATTGCGAGCAATTTATTGGATTTGTTGATTGCTGATTCAAGAGAACGTGGCATTGACTTCATCACGCTTGAAGCGACTCAAATGGGAAGAAAGCTTTATGAAAATTACGGCTTTTGTCAAATGAATGATGAAATGCAATTTATTATTCAAAATAAAGCGCGTGAGTAAGATAAGCGTACTTGTACGAAGAAACGAGGTAATCAGATGGCGGCAGATATTGATTATAAATCTATTCAAAATTTTAAATGTAGCGACTTAGAGCGTTTATTTCTTTCAGTAGAATGGTCCTCAGGCCATTTCCCTGAAAAGTTAGTCCTTGCCATGCAGAATTTTAAGACTGTCTATTCAGCTTGGGATGGAGAGAAGCTGGTAGGTATGATTTGTGTTATGGATGATGGCATCATGAATGCCTACATTCATTATTTGCTCGTTGATCCTGACTATCAAGGGCATACTATCGGAAGAAAACTGATTCAGATGGTAAAAGAAAAATACAAGTCTTTCATGCGAATTGCTGTGATTGGCTATAATAAGGAAATTGACTTTTATGAGAATTGTGGCTTTGTTAAAAGTGAAAATTGCTCACCACTTTTCATTACATCGCTATGGACTTAGTTTTTTATATTAATGAGTGAGAAGGAATAACTGAATATCTTGTTAAATTAACAAGAGAAAGTCGCTGAAAGTTTGTCGCAGTTATCAAAAGTTAAGAATACTTATTTTAGAAATAAACGTCACTTTTTGATAGCGCTTACCAAAATCCTATGATATACTGAAAGTGTCTGATAGGAAGGGGTGTTTTTGATGTCAAATGAAACATTAGAAATTTATATGCAAAAGGCTATTGAAGAAGCTTATGATGGAATTCATAAGGGAGATGGTGGACCTTTTGGTTCAGTTGTTGTGAAAGACGGCGAAATCATTGGTAGTGGTCATAATATGGTAATCAGAAAAAATGATCCAACTGTCCATGGAGAATTGTTGGCAATTCGTGAAGCTAGTCAAAAGTTGAATAACTTTGACTTATCTGGATGTATTTTGGTGTCAACAGGTGAACCAAGCTTACTTAGTTTGGCAGCATGTCTTTGGGCAAACATTGATAAAATCTATTATGGCTGTTCAAATGATGATATTGCAAAAATTGGTTTTCGCAATGAAAAATTAGATGACATTGTTAATAGCTTGTCACATCTTCCTAAAAATTATTTAAACCAAATATGTCACGAAGAGTGTCTCAAGCTATTTGATGATTATCAAAAAATGAATCATGACCTTTATTAGATTGAAGGATTCAAGTTGTTATTAGCTGTAGCAAAATATGCTACAGTTTTTTTGTTAATAAAATGATATAATGACTGAGGTATTTTTATGGCAGGATTGGTTAGTAAAAAATCATTATTTTGCCAGTGTTATTCTGATTTGGTAACGCCATTAGCAACTCAAATTGCTCCCGCTCATACAGAGATTCACATTTTTTATGCTGAAAAAATGGGTAAGAAATACTTGAAATGTTATCAAAAACATTTTAAAAATCTAATCATTCACCTGAAGGTTGAAAATAATCTGAAAAATTACTTTTGAATTTTTGTGGATTTTCAAAAAACGCAGCTAAAACAGCGTATAGCGCTTACAATTTTAAATCAGAATGATTTTTGATTCAAAATCCAAAATCTGTAAGCTAGCGGAGCTAAAAACTAGCAAATAAAGCTAGTTTTTCCCTTGATATACCTAGAATTCTAACTTTCGGTGTGATAAAATGGTAGTATGAGTTCTCGTAAGCGTCTGAGAACAAATAAAAATAGGAGGAAAAGATGGACGCTTTTAAGTATATTAAGCCAAAACTGTTTAGTACTCTCAAAAATTATTCGGGTGCACAGTTTGCAAAAGACCTTGTTGCGGGGATTATTGTGGCGATCATTGCCCTACCATTGTCAATTGCTTTAGCGATTGCATCAGGTGTTAATCCAGAACAAGGTCTTTATACTGCAGTTGTCGCAGGTTTTTTTATTTCATTTTTAGGTGGTAGTCGTGTTCAAATCGGTGGACCGACAGCAGCATTCGTAGTCATCATCTACGGTATCATCGCCCAATATGGTATGGCTGGTCTTACCATTGCTACATTCTTAGCTGGTATTATGATGATTGTGATGGGGCTTCTTCGTTTTGGAGATTTGATTAAATTCATTCCTAAAACAATCACAGTTGGGTTCACATTAGGTATTGCTGTAGGAATCTTTGTTGGTCAATTAAAAGATTTCTTCGGACTAAGTATGGGGGCTGTTCCAGCTGAATTCGTTGAGAAAATGGTAGCTTATGCTCAACACATCAATACAATCAACTGGCCTACACTTTTGATTGGTATGATTGCTTTGCTTATCCAAATCTTCTGGCCACGTGTTTCTCAAAAAATCCCAGGTTCTCTTATTGCTATTATCGTGACAACAGCTCTTGTTGGATTTGGTCACATGTCAGTTAAAACAATCGGTGACTTGTACACTATCAAAGCTGGTTTACCGTCATTTACAATGCCTGAATTGTCATTTGGTCTTATCCGTCAAATGATCTCACCAGCCTTTACAATTGCAATCTTGGCATCTATCGAATCACTTCTTTCATGTGTGGTTTCAGATGGTATGATTGGTAGTCAACACCGTTCAAATGCTGAATTGGTCGGACAAGGTGTTGGTAACATGATGTCTGCTCTATTTGGTGGTATCCCCGCTACAGGTGCTATCGCTCGTACAGCAGCCAACGTTAAAAATGGTGGTCGTACACCAATCGCTGGTATGACTCACGCTGTGACATTGCTCTTGATCCTCTTGTTCTTGATGCCTTACGCATCACTTATCCCAATGAGCTGTTTAGCATCAATCTTGATTATGGTTGCATACAATATGAGTGGATGGCGTACATTTGTACACATGCTTAAAAAAGCACCTAAGAGTGATATTGCTGTCTTGGTGATTACACTTGTATTGACAGTCTTCTTTGATCTTGTTGTAGCCATCGAATTTGGTATGGTTTTGGCTGCCTTCTTATTCCTTAAACGTATGTCAGACGTTGCTGCAGTTCGTCAATGGGTTGATAAAGATAGCCTTGATGATGCTGAACTTTCAGAAAACACTGATTTGAAACATGTTCCAAGTAATACAGTTGTTTATGAAATCTTCGGTTCATTGTTTTTCGGTGCAGCCAATGACTTCCTTAACTTCACTCATGAAGAAGGGAAAAATGTTTTGATTCTTCGTATGCGTAATGTGCCTGCTATGGATATTTCAGGACTTGAAGCTCTTGAAGAAACACTTGAAATCTGCAAAAAACGTGGCATGACATTGATTTTATCTCACGTTAATAAACAACCATATCGTGTGATGGAAAAAGCTGGCTTTATCGAAAAAGTTGGTCAAGAAAATCTTTGTGAAAATATTGATGCTTCACTAAAACGCGCAGCAACTTTAGCAAAATAATATAGATAAAAGGGTGTCCTTTGGGCATTCTTTTTTATTATAGTGTTAGTTTTTCTCACTTATTTTGCAGGAAAGAAGCGTAAAATTTTATGCTTTTATTTTTTAATCTTTGCTAAAAGTGAAAAATCAAGAATACCAGAAGTAGTGGGCTTTGCCATAAAAGTGCCTTAAAAGCCTGTATTTTCAAGCAATTTCACCATTTTTCAGTCATAAATGACATCTTGTTATCATAAAGTGAGTTTTTGAAATTTTTATTAATTTTAAAATTTTCTGTATTTTTAGAAAATAGTGTGTTATAATACCAGACATACCGAAAGAAAGTTTATGGTAGGAGGAAAAATTTTATGGAAAGTAAATCAACTTGGAAACGTGTTGGTCTGGGAGCGGTTAGTTTGGCTTCTGTCGCTCTACTAGCAGCATGTGGTGGCGGTAGCAAATCAGCTACTAATAAAGATGAAATCAATTGGTACACACCGACTGAAATCTTGTCACTTGATATTTCAAAAAATACTGACCAATATTCAGCACTAGCTATTGGTAACTCATCAAGTAACCTTCTTCGTGTTGATAAAAATGGTAATCCAAAACCAGACTTGGCTAAAAGTGTTGAAGTGTCTGAGGATGGTTTGACTTACACAGCAACTTTGCGTGATGGACTTAAATGGTCAGATGGCAGTGCTTTGACAGCAGATGATTTTGTCTATACTTGGCAACGTATGGTTGATCCAAAAACAGCTTCTGAATATTCTTATCTAGCTGTTGAATCTCACCTAGAAAATGCGGATAAAATCAATTCTGGTGAAATCAATGATCTCAATCAACTTGGAGTAAAAGCAGATGGAAACAAAGTAACTTTCACTTTGACAAGCCCATGTCCACAGTTCAAATATTACCTTGCCTTCTCTAACTTCATGCCACAGAAAAAAGCATTTGTTGAAAAAGAAGGCGATAAATACGCGACAACTTCAAAAAATCAACTTTACTCAGGTCCTTATACAATTAAAGGTTGGAATGGTAGTGAAGGTAGCTTCACATTGGTTAAAAATAAATACTATTGGGATGCTAAACACGTTAAGACTAAAAAAGTTAACATTCAAGCTATCAAAAAAGCAGATACCGCTGTTCAAATGTATAAAAATGGTGAGCTAGACACAGCAAATATCTCAGCAACATCATCTATCTATAAAGCTAATAAAGGAAACAAAGATGCTGTTCCAGTACCAGAAGCTCGTATGACTTACATCGTTTATAACGAAACTGGTTCAGTAGCTCCTCTTGCCAATGAAAAAATCCGTCAAGCACTTAACCTAGCGACTGACCGTAAAGGAGTTGTTGAAGCAGCTATCGATACAGGATCAAAACCAGCCACAGCTCTTGCAACACCAGGACTTGCTAAATTAACTGATGGTACTGACCTTTCTAAATACGTTGAACCAGGTTACAAGTACGACGAAAAAGCTGCCGCTAAATTATTTAAAGAAGGCTTAGCTGAACTTGGTACAAACTCAGTTAAATTGACAGTGACTGCTGATTCAGATGACGCCGTTACAAAAGCAGCTGTTGACTACATCAAACAAAGTTGGGAAGAAGCTCTTCCAGGCTTGAAGATTGAAGAAAAATTTGTTACCTTCAAACAACGTCTTGAAGATACTAAGAACCAAAACTTTGAAGTTGCCCTTGTATCATGGGGTGGAGATTATCCAGAAGGATCAACATTCTATGGTTTATTCTCATCAGCATCAGCTTACAACTATGGTAAAGTATCAAGCCCAGAATTTGACCAAGCTTATAACAAAGCTTTGACAACTGATGCTTTGGATACTGATGCAGCAGCAGCGGATTATAAAGCAGCTGAAAAAGTCCTTTACGAAGGTGCACACTACAATCCAATTTACTTCCGTAGTACTGAATGGCTTCAAAATCCAGATCTTAAAAACCTTGTTCGTAACTCAACAGGTCTAACAGTGGACTTTAGCCATGCTTATAAAAAGTAAGCATTAGAATTTAGTTTAACCAAATAAGCCCAACTGATGTTTGGGCTTATTTTTTTGTGTGATATTTATACTTTTTATGTAAAAATATGTAAAAATATGTAAAACGATGTCAGCTTTTATACGCTGACAAATACTTTGAAAAGTATGATTATTTGAGTGATTAAAACTCTAATAATCGCTGAAAATGATAAAAGAAAACTGATTGTAAATCACCAAAACAAGTGAATTTTTATAAAATAACGAACAATTTCCATCTCTATCAGTCTAAATGTTTGCAAAATGAGTGAAAAATGAGTGTAAGCAATCTTTTTGAAATTTTAATTAATTTTCAAATTTTCTGTATTTTTAGATAATATTGTGTTATAATACATAACATACCGAAAGAAAGTTATATGGTAGGAGGATCTATTATGGAGATCAAAACTTTAAAACGTGTCGGTCTTGGGGCTGTCACATTGTTGTCTGCTGCTACACTAGCAGCATGTGGTGGAAATAATTCATCATCAAAATCTGCTAGCAAAGATATCAATTGGTTTGTACCAACTGAAATCAGCACACTTGATATTTCAAAAGTAACTGATACTTACTCATCAATTGCTATTGGTAACTCAGGAAGTAACCTTCTTCGTGTTGATGAAAAAGGTGATTTGAAACCTGATTTGGCTGAAAAAGTTGAAGTATCTGAAGATGGTTTAACATACACAGCTACACTTCGTGATAACCTTAAATGGTCAGATGGTAGCAAATTGACAGCTGAAGACTTCGTATACAGCTGGCAACGTATTGCTGATCCAAAAACAGCTTCTGAATACTCATATCTTGTTTCAGATGCGCATGTTTTGAACGCTGAAGATGTTATTGCAGGTACTAAAGGTGTTGACCAACTTGGTGTTAAAGCTGACGGCAACAAAGTTATCTTTACTTTGTCAAACCCTTCTCCACAGTTCATGAGTCTTCTATCATTTGCAAACTTCATGCCACAAAGTAAAGCATTTGTTGAAAAAGCAGGTGACCAATACGGTACAACTTCTGAAAAATCATTGTACTCTGGTCCATACACAGTTTCAAAATGGAACGGTACAAATGGTAACTTCACACTTGTGAAAAACAAATACTACTGGGATGCTAAAGACGTTAAAACTAAGAAAGTAAACGTTCAAACAATCAAGAAACCTGATACAGCTGTTCAAATGTACAAAGATGGTGACCTTGATACAGCAAACATCTCAAATACAGAAGCTACATTCAAAGCTAACAAAAATCGTAAAGATGTTGTTCCAGTTCCAGAAGCAACAACAGCTTACATGGTTTACAACCAAACTGGTACAGTTACTGCTTTGAACAACCTTAAAGTTCGTCAAGCACTTAACCTTGCAACTGACCGTGCAGGTATCGTTAAAGCTGCCATCGACACTGGTTCAAAAGCTGCAACTGCCCTTGCACCAACAGGTCTTGAAAAACTCCCTGATGGAACAGACTTGGCTAAATATGTATCACCAGGCTACTCATACAATAAAAAAGAAGCAACTAAACTCTTCAAAGAAGGTCTTGCTGAACTTGGTACAGATTCAGTTAAATTGACTGTAACTGCTGACTCAGATACTCCAGTTGCTAAAGCTGCTGTTGACTACATCAAACAAACTTGGGAAGAAGCTCTTCCAGGCTTGAAAGTTGAAGAAAAATTCGTTACTTTTAAACAACGTCTTGAAGATACTAAGAACCAAAACTTCGATGTTGCCCTTGTTCTTTGGGGTGGTGACTATCCAGAAGGATCAACATTCTATGGACTCTTTACTACTGGTTCATCATACAACTACGGTAAATTCTCAAATGCTGATTACGATGCTGCTTACCAAAAAGCCATCACTACAGACGCTCTAGATGCTAAAGCTGCTGCTGATGATTATAAAGCTGCTGAAAAAGCTCTTTATGATAACGCACTTTACAACCCAATCTACTTCCGTAGCACTAAATCACTTCAAAATCCTGACCTTAAAGGTCTTGTACGTAACTCAACAGGATTGCAAGTTGACTTCACTCACGCATACAAAAAATAAATCATTCTAGTGATGATAAGACAAGGTTCGAGCCTATCGAGCCTTGTTTTTTTATGACTTAAAAAATGGTACAATGAAAGTATCATATTAGTAAAAGGAAATATATGCGTTTAGATAAATTTTTAGTTGAAGCAGGTCAAGGCTCACGCACAGAAGTCAAACAACTTCTTAAGAAAAAACAAGTCTCTGTCAATGGAAAAATCGAGACCTCTCCCAAGACACAAATCGATGAAAAAGTAGATCAAGTCATTTGTCAGGGACAAAATCTGTCTTATGAAAAATACGTTTATTACATGCTTAATAAGCCAAAAGGAGTCATTTCTGCAACTGAGGACAATCATCATAAGACGGTTTTGGATTTACTTGATAAGACCGCTTGGGATAAAGAAGTCTTTCCTGTTGGACGATTAGATATTGATACTCACGGACTTTTGCTTTTGACAAATAATGGGAAATTGGCGCATGCCATGCTTTCGCCTAAAAAGCATGTTGATAAGCTTTATCTCGCTAAAGTAGCTGGGATTATGACAGCTAAAGATGTCGAGCATTTTGCTAAAGGCATCGAGTTGAAAGATTTCACGTGTCAACCAGCGCAGCTAGAGATTTTAGAAATTGATGAAGCTGCCAAGACAAGCTTAGTGGCTATTACGATTAAAGAAGGCAAATTCCACCAAGTTAAACGCATGGTTTTAGCTTGTGGCAAAGAAGTTACAGACCTAGAACGTTTGAGTATGGGACCATTACAATTGGATGAAAACTTATCACTAGGTGAGTGGCGTCGATTGACAGCAGAAGAGCTAGCGAAACTAGAAGTATTTGCCGTTGAGCTGTAAATTTCTTACAGTACTTATTTGATTATTTAGCCTAATCATGTTAAGATAATAGTAATAAAATCAATTGAGCGAGGTGTATTAAGGTGGCATTTGGTGAAAACGGACCACGTAAAAAAACAGCGTTTGAAAAACTGACTTTAGTAGTTGTTATCTTAATGGTTCTAGTAACTGTAGGTGGTCTTATTGCGACTGCTATTGGTTCAATTATTTAAAGAACGCTGAAGAGGCGTTTTTTTATGCTTTTGCACATCCAATTTTAGTGCAACAGTTATTACAATGAAAGAATAGGAATTAATAATGAGTATGTTTTTAGATACTGCCAAAATCAGCGTTAAAGCTGGTCGTGGTGGTGATGGCATGGTTGCCTTCCGTCGTGAAAAATACGTCCCTAATGGCGGTCCTTGGGGAGGTGACGGTGGTAAAGGTGGCTCAGTCATCTTTAAAGTTGACGAAGGACTTCGTACATTGATGGACTTCCGTTACAACCGTATTTTTAAAGCTAAATCTGGTGAAAAAGGGATGACAAAGGGAATGCACGGACGTGGTGCAGAAGACCTTATTGTTCGTGTCCCACAAGGAACAACTGTTCGTGATGCTGAGACAAATAAAGTTATCACTGACCTCGTTGAAAATGGTCAAGAATTTGTTGTGGCTCATGGTGGACGTGGTGGACGTGGTAATATCCGCTTTGCGACACCACGTAACCCTGCACCAGAAATTGCCGAAAATGGTGAACCAGGTGAAGAACGTGAACTTCAACTTGAATTGAAAATCTTGGCAGATGTTGGTTTGGTTGGATTCCCATCAGTTGGTAAGTCAACATTGTTGAGTGTAGTAACTGCTGCTAAACCAAAAATCGGTGCTTATCACTTTACAACTATTGTACCTAATCTAGGTATGGTTCGCACAAAATCAGGTGACAGCTTTGCCATGGCTGACCTTCCAGGATTGATTGAAGGAGCTTCACAAGGTGTAGGTCTTGGAACGCAATTCCTTCGTCACATCGAGCGTACACGTGTTATCTTGCACGTTATCGACATGTCAGCAAGTGAAGGCCGTGACCCTTACGAAGATTATGTTTCAATTAATAATGAGCTTGAAACTTATAACCTTCGTTTGATGGAACGTCCACAAATCATTGTTGCTAACAAGATGGACATGCCAGAAGCAGAAGAAAACTTGAAAGTCTTCAAAGAAAAATTGGCAGCAAATTACGATGATTTCGATGAAATGCCAATGATTTTCCCAATTTCAAGCTTAGCTCACCAAGGTTTGGAAAATCTGATGGAAGCAACAGCAGAGTTGCTTGACAAGACTGATGAATTCTTGCTTTACACTGAAGATGATATGATTGATGAAGAAGTTTACTACGGATTTGATCCAGACGAACGTCCGTTTGAAATTTCACGTGATGACGATGCTGCTTGGGTATTGTCAGGTGAAAAACTTGAAAAACTCTTTGTCATGACAAATATGGAACGTGACGAATCAGTTATGAAATTTGCCCGTCAATTGCGCGGTATGGGTGTCGATGAAGCCCTTCGTGAACGTGGTGCTAAAGACGGAGATATTGTACGTATTGGTAACTTCGAATTCGAATTCGTGGATTAATATAAGATACAAAGTCCGTTAAGCGAGCAAAGCAAAAATAGAAATTTTAACGAAGAGCAATGAGCTCTAGGAAAAATTATCTTTTTTGCCCAGCTCGTAGGACGTGTTCGATTGTTATGTTAGCTATTACTAATTGGTATACTAATTAACAGTTGTGGCAAGCTCTATAGAGCGTTGCCTAGGCATCTTACTAGTTTGATAATGGTTTAATGTCGAACCCATTTTCTCATGTCGTAGCAGGTGTTTATCAACGATAATAAGTTTTATAGATATTTTTAACGGGAGGTTCTTATGGGTGAAAAACCGATATCTTTTAGAGATAAAGATGGTAATTTTGTATCAGCAGCCGATGTTTGGAATGCTGAAAAGCTAGAAGAACTTTTCAATACCCTTAATCCCAATCGACGTTTTCGCTTAGAACGTGAAAAATTAGCAAAAGAAAAAGCAGGAGAAGCAGAAGACCACGAGTCTTAACCTGCACTCCTACTTAAGCTCAGCTTTTTGGCTGGGCTTTTTTAGTTGCTGTTAACTGAGGCAAGCGGTGAAATATTTTAACTGATTAATTTCTAGCATAAGATCCTCGCTTTCAAAAAAACACACTCTACCATAGCAGGTAGAGTGTGAATCTCATTATGGTCAACGCTAAAAATACCCAACACGTCTGATGGATAAGCAAGAGAATAGAGAAGTGCACTAAAAACAAAACCTGATATGGTATACCAAAACGTTTTGTCCTTAGTTGTTCATTGCTTAAATTCCTCCTACTTGATTTGCTTTCATTTTAGCAAAAGAGTGCTATTTTTGTCAAAGAATATGCGAAAATCCCCAGTCAAAAGGCTGAGGATTTTTGAAATTAATAATTTTCAGCTCGGACTTCAAAGTAAGATTGAGCGTGAGCGCAGACTGGGCAAACTTTTGGTGCTTTTGTACCAACAATAATGTGACCACAGTTGCGACATTCCCAAATCTTAACTTCGCTCTTTTCAAAGACTTTAGCAGTTTCGACATTTTTGAGAAGAGCACGATAGCGTTCTTCGTGGTGCTTTTCGATTTCAGCAACCATGAGGAATTTTTTAGCAAGTTGAGGGAATCCTTCTTTTTCGGCGGTTTTGGCGAATTCAACATACATATCCGTCCATTCGTAGTTTTCACCATCTGCAGCAGTTTCCAAGTTTTCGGCAGTATCACCAATGCCAAAGAGTTCTTTATACCACATTTTGGCATGTTCTTTTTCGTTGTCAGCTGTCTTCAAGAAAAGTTCTGCGATTTGTTCAAAGCCATCTTTTTTGGCTCTTGATGCAAAGAAAGTGTACTTGTTGCGTGCTTGAGATTCACCAGCAAATGCAGCTTGCAAATTTTTTTCGGTTTGAGTACCAGCATACTTAGACATATCAAAATCCTCCTTATATTAAACAGTAGATACCTACTGATTTTACACAGAAAAAAGTTATGGATTTGCTACCTTAGCGCTCATATCTCGCTTAAAAAAGGAGTTTTCTGTCAACATAAGTGAGGTAATTCCCTAAGTTATTAGGGTTGAGTTTTTGTTTGTAGCTTGTCTTGATAACTTACCTTCAGTCTACCAAAAGCAAAAATGAAAGTCAAAATTTTAACAGAGATTGTTAAAAGAAAATATTGTTATTTGGTCAATATGGAGACACAAAAAACTAGGTCTTAAAACCTAGTTTTTTGTGTTATTAGACGTTCAATACTTTGTTCAAGAAGTCTTTTAGACGTGGGTGTTGTGGGTTATCAAAGATTTGTTCTGGTGTTCCATCTTCAATAAATTGTCCGCCGTCTGTGAAGATAACACGGTTGGCAACTTTACGAGCAAATCCCATTTCGTGGGTAACGATTAACATGGTCATACCTTGCTCTGCCAAGTCTTTCATAACACCAAGAACGTCACCGACCATTTCAGGGTCAAGTGCAGAAGTTGGTTCGTCAAAGAGCATGATATCAGGATTCATTGCCAAGCTACGTGCGATAGCGACACGTTGTTTTTGACCACCAGATAGGCTATCTGGTTTGGCGTCGCGTTTATCAGCAAGACCAACTTTTGCAAGAAGTTCCATAGCGTGTTTTTCAGCATCTTCTTTGCTTTCTTTTCCTAATTCGATAGGAGCGAAAGTGATGTTTTCAAGAACAGTCATGTGTGGGAAAAGGTTGAAGTGTTGGAATACCATACCGATATTTTCACGAACTTTATCGACGTCAGTATTTGGGTCAGATAGTTCAAAACCATCAACAACAACTTTACCACTTGTGATTGTTTCAAGAAGGTTAAGAGTACGAAGGAAAGTTGATTTTCCTGAACCTGAAGGGCCGATGATACATACAACATCACCTTCGTGGAATTGTGTTGTAATTCCTTTTAAGACTTCATTATCTCCATAAGATTTATGCAAATCTTGAACATCAATTTTTAATTCTGCCATTATTTAAGCCTCTTTTCTAGACGTTTTGCTAAACGAGTCAAAAGGGTGATCATTACAAGGTAGATGATTGCTAAGATAGCGTACATACGGAATGATTGGTAGTTACGAGCGATAATGATTTTACCTGTTTGGAAGAGTTCAACAAGACCAATTGCTGATACGATAGTTGTATCTTTCAATGAAATAACGAATTGGTTGATGAAGTTTGGCAACATCACGCGAACAGCTTGTGGCAAGATAACTTTTTTCATTGTCTTACCGTATGAGATACCTAAGCTTCGACTTGCTTCCATTTGTCCTTTAGGAACTGCTTCGATACCACCACGAACAATTTCAGCGATATAAGCACCAGCGTTCAATGAAAGTGCGATTGTTGCAGCAAGGAAATCATTGATTGGGCTTTGGTGACCTGTCATTGATTCGATAAGGTTTGGAATTCCCCAGAAGATGAAAGCAGCGACGATCATCAATGGGATACCACGAACAACATCGACAAAGACTGCTGATATTGTACGAAGAACTTTATTTGGAGCAACGGCCATCATACCAAAGATGATACCAATAACCATAGCAATTGCAAATGAAATTAGTGTTAGACTAAGAGTTGTTCCAAGACCTGTAAGCAATTGTGAGTAGTTGTTTTTGATAAGTCCCCAAATTGTTGTTTCATCAACGCTTGATGATGTTGATTTTTTAGAATCAGTTGAACCAAGGTATTTGCTTACGATTTTATCGTATTCACCTGATTTGACAAGTGCAGCAAGACCGTTGTTGAACATTTCAAGCAATTCTGGGTTAGCACCTTTGTTTACGGCAAATCCGTATTCACCAGATTTTTCACCATCGATTGGTGTATCAAAGTTACGACCTTGTTTGATAGCATAACGAAGGACAGCTTCATCATCCATAAGGGCGTCGATTGAACCAGAGTTCAAACTATCATACATTGTAGATGCTTCATCAAAGGCACGAAGTGTGTAGCCGTATTGAGCGGCGTGTTCTGACAACCATGTGTAAGATGATGTACCATTTTTGGCACCAACAGTTTTACCGCTTAAGTCATCGTATGATTTTACTGAGCTTCCCTTTTTAACAGCAAGCAAGATGTTTGAAGTGTAGTAAGCATCTGAGAAATCAAAGATTTCTTTACGCGCATCAGTGATTGACATACCAGCCATAACACCATCAGCTTGACCAGCTTGGACAGCGTTAAGTGCTGCATCAAAACCTGGGTTTGAGATTTCAATGTTGAAACCTTGTTGTTTTGCGATAGCTTTGATTAAGTCAACGTCGATTCCTTCATATTTACCTGAGTCATTTTGGTACTCAAATGGGGCAAATGAAGAATCCATAACGATTTTATAACTTGATTTGACTGGAGTTGCCTTTGCAGAAGCGTCACCAGATAATTTTAGGCTGCTTGAGGCAACAACACTTGATTGATCAGCAGCTTTATCAGAATCACCGAGCCATTTTGCCATGATAGTATCGTAAGTACCATCTTTTTTCATTTCAGCAAAAGCTTGGTTAAATTCGTCGATGAGGTATTCGTATTTGCTTCCTTTTTTAACAGCAAAAGCGAAGCTTCCGACTTTTTCACCGTCGATATTGATAGCGTAGTTTTTACCTTGGCTAATAGCGTATTGGACAACAGGTTGGTCATCCATAGCAGCATAGACTGAACCAGCATCCAAGCTGTTGTTCATCAAGTCGCTTGTATCAAAAGTTTTGATTTTATAGCCATATTTCTTTTGATTTTCTTTAAGGAATGCTTGTGCAGCAGTTCCGTTTTTAACACCAACAGTTTTACCTGACAGTTGTTTATAGTTAGACACTTTAGCATCGCTACGAGTGTAGACAACAACAGCTGTATCGTAATAAGTATCTGAGAATGTGAAGACTTTTTTACGAGCTTCTGTGACTGTTGTACCAGCCATAAGGGCATCGGCTTGACCAGCTTGAACCGCATTAACTGCTGCGTCGAAACCAGGGAATGTCATATCGATATTCCAACCCTCTCGGTTTGCGACTTCATTAATAATGTCAACGTCAATACCTTTATAAACTTGATCTGAATCTTTGAATTCGAATGGGGCATAAGCAGTGTCAGACACGATACTGATTGTATCGGCGTTAGTATTTGCACCAAACACAAAGATTGCAGAAACCATTGCTAGCATAATAGCTTTCAATTTGTGCTTCATGTTAGTCTCCTTTAGAATAGATTGCATTAATTATATCAAAATTCAGACACTTAAGCAACTTAAGTTTTTATCTCATGTTAGAAAACCTAACATGAGAAGTCAGGACGAATTGCCTTCGATATCAAAAGGGAGTATTTTGCCCTTATTTATGGTAGAATGAAGGTAATAAAGGCAGTTTGAGGAATATTATGATTGATAGAATAGAAAATAATCATTTTAAATTAGTCTCGAAATATGAGCCATCTGGTGACCAACCACAGGCAATTGAGACTTTAGTTGATAATATTGAAGGGGGAGAAAAAGCTCAGATTCTTCTCGGAGCGACAGGTACTGGTAAAACTTATACTATGAGTCAAGTCATTGCTAAAGTTAATAAACCGACCCTTGTTATTGCACATAATAAGACCCTGGCTGGTCAGCTTTATGGGGAATTCAAGGAATTCTTCCCAGAAAATGCGGTTGAGTACTTTGTATCTTACTATGACTATTACCAACCCGAAGCTTATGTGCCATCAAGTGACACCTATATTGAAAAAGATAGCTCGGTCAATGATGAAATTGACAAGCTACGCCACTCAGCAACGTCATCACTTCTTGAACGAAATGATGTTATTGTCGTTGCATCTGTATCATGTATTTATGGTTTGGGGTCACCGAAAGAATATGCTGATAGTGTTGTAAGTCTTCGTCCAGGTCAGGAAATCTCACGTGACCAATTGTTAAATGACCTTGTTGACATTCAATTTGAACGAAATGACATTGATTTTCAACGTGGTCGCTTTCGTGTTCGCGGTGATGTGGTTGAAATTTTCCCAGCCAGCCGAGACGAACATGCCTTTCGTGTCGAATTCTTCGGTGATGAAATTGATCGCATTCGAGAAATCGAAAGTTTGACAGGCAAAGTTTTAGGTGATGTTGAGCATTTGGCGATTTTCCCTGCAACCCACTTCATGACCAATGAAGAACACATGGAAGAAGCTATTCAAAAAATCCTAGCAGAAATGGAAGATCAGGTTAAGCAGTTCGAAGCTGAAGGCAAACTCATCGAAGCACAGCGTATTCGTCAACGTACAGAATATGATGTCGAAATGCTTCGCGAGATGGGCTATACAAATGGTGTTGAAAACTATTCTCGTTATATGGATGGACGTTCAGAAGGTGAGCCGCCATTTACCCTTCTTGATTTCTTCCCAGAAGACTTTTTGATTATGGTTGATGAAAGTCACATGACCATGGGACAAATCAAGGGAATGTACAATGGTGACCGTTCACGTAAGGAAATGTTGGTTAACTATGGATTCCGCTTGCCAAGTGCACTTGATAACCGTCCGCTTCGTCGTGAAGAGTTTGAAAGTCATGTTCACCAAATTGTTTACGTCTCAGCGACCCCTGGTGATTATGAACTAGAACAAACCGATACCGTCGTTGAACAAATTATCCGTCCGACAGGTCTACTTGATCCTGAAGTCGAAGTTCGTCCGACGATGGGGCAAATGGATGACCTTCTTGGTGAAATCAATACTCGTGTTGAAAAAGGTGAGCGTACATTCATCACGACATTGACTAAGAAAATGGCAGAAGATTTGACGGATTATCTCAAAGAAATGGGTGTCAAAGTCAAATACATGCACTCAGATATCAAGACTTTGGAACGTACCGAGATTATTCGCGATTTGCGTTTAGGTGTTTTTGATGTTTTGATTGGGATTAATTTGCTGCGTGAAGGGATTGACGTGCCAGAGGTTAGCTTGGTCGCTATTCTTGATGCAGATAAAGAAGGATTCCTCCGTAATGAACGTGGTCTGATTCAAACCATTGGTCGTGCTGCGCGAAATAGCGAAGGTCATGTTATCATGTACGCAGATAAGATTACAGAATCAATGCAAAAAGCCATGGATGAAACAGCGCGCCGTCGTAAGATTCAAATGCGTTACAACGAAGAACATGGTATTGTACCGCAAACCATTAAGAAAGAAATTCGCGATTTGATTTCTATTTCTAAAGCGACAGATACTGAAGTGGCTGAGGATACGCCAGATTACTCAAGTATGAACAAGGCAGAGCGCAAAGATGCTATTAAGAAATTGCAAAAACAAATGCATGAAGCTGCTGAAATGCTTGATTTCGAGCTAGCTGCTCAACTGCGTGATATGGTATTAGAGTTGAAAGCTATGGATTAGGGGGAAATGTAAGAAAATGTCTCGTGCACAACGTGTGATTTTAACCAATATGTGCTTAATTGAAGATGGCAAAGGCAATGTCGTCATGCAGATTCGTGACCCAAAACGTTATTCTTGGTCAGGCTATGCTCTTCCTGGAGGACATATCGAAGCCCATGAAGGTTTAGTTGAATCAGTTATTCGTGAAGTCAAAGAAGAAACAGGACTTACCATTAAAAATCCTCAGTTAGTTGGAATGAAACATTGGTACACTAAAGAAGATGAACGTTATCTAGTTTTCTTGTACCGAACTTCTGATTTTGAAGGGGATATTCATTCTACTGATGAGGGAGAAATTAAATGGGTAGCTAGAAAAGATTTACTTAACCTTGACTTAGCTTATGATATGCTAAATTTGCTACGTGTTTTTGAAGAAGATAATCTCAATGAACTCTTTTATCGTGAACGTTTGAAAGACGATTTCTTACGCGAATTTTGGTAAGAATAATAAGTTTTCTTCCTATTAAATAACCAGATTTTAAACAGTCAAAAAGCCTGGAACAATTGTTCCAAGCTTTTTTTGATAATTAATAATAGAAGGGGAGAAGTGATTGAACTTCTTCTTATTTAACTGAACCACCAGTAATGCCTTCAACGTAGTATTTTTGCATAAACATGAAGAGCAATGTGATTGGGACAGCGATAAGAACTGAACCAGCAGTGAATGACATGAACCAGTCATTAATAGTATCTTGTTGCAACATTGAGAATAGACCAATGGCAACAGTGTATTTACTTGTTGCATCACCTAGGATAACCTTAGCGAAGATGAAATCAATCCAAGGACCGATGAATGCCATAAGCGCTGTGTAGACAATGATTGGTTTTGAAAGCGGGAGAGTGATTTTAAAGAAAATGTCAGCGCGAGTAGCTCCATCAATCATAGCAGATTCATCAAGTGAGTAAGGGATTGTATCAAAGAATCCTTTAGCAATGTAGAAACCAAGTGCTGCACCAGCAGAGTAAACTAGGATAAGTGCTAGTAATGTTTGGTCAAGGTTGAATGCTTTTAAGATGTAGTAAACAGCAATCATACTCATGAAACCAGGGAACATATTAAGCACAAGTGCTAACTTCAAGAAACCATTGCGGTGTTTGAATTTGATACGACTAAGTGAGTATGCCATAGCAACGGTGATGAATGTTGAAATTACACAAGTAGCAGAAGCGACGAATAATGTATTCAAGAACCATTGCCCAAATGGAAAGGCATCAGAAGTAAATAGTTTAATGTAATTATCTAGCGTCCAAGTTTTTGGAATGAAGTAGTTAACGTATGCTGTTCCTTCGCCACGGAAGCTAGTAAGAACAACCCAAACGATTGGAAAGAGCCAGATGATTGATAAAACAATCAATAAAATATAGACAAAAGTCAGTGTTAATCTTTTTTTGTTTTTCATTATTTAGCAACCCCTTCCTTGTAAGAACTTGTTCTTGTGTAAGCCAAGAGACTAAATACAGCAGAAAGAACAAAGATAAGAATACCGATAACAGAAGCAAGGTTGTAGTCAGCTGCAGTAACTGTTAAGTTGTAGAGCCAAGTAACAAGCAAGTCTGTGCTACCAGCTTGGTAGAAGTTAGAGTTAGTAGGACCACCACCAGTAAGAAGGTAAATAACGTTGAAGTTGTTGATGTTACCGATAAATTGTTGAATCAAGTTTGGCATCATCACAAGTAAGATTTGAGGGAATGTGATTGATTTAAAGATTTGGAATTTATTGGCACCATCGATTTCAGCGGCTTCAATTTGTTCTTGAGGGAGGTTCATGATAATACCTGAAGCGACAAGCATTGTGACAGGAATACCTACCCACATGTTAACGATGATGATTGAGAATTTAGCCCAAAGTGGGTCTGACAAGAATGGCAGTGGGTTTGTAGCAGATATAAGTCCGATTTTTTCAAGGAATGCATTGACTGGACCAGCATCACTGAGCAAGTTTCTCATGATAAGAAGTGAAATGAATTGTGGTACGGCGATTGTGATAACGAAGATAGTACGCCACATTTTTTTCAATTTCAAACCTTTAGTATTGATAATAAGTGCTAAGACAATACCAAAGAAGAAGTTTGTTACTGTAGCAAATACTGCCCAAATCAAAGTCCAAGAAAGAACTGGGAAGAATGTTCCCGCCATACGACCATTAAAGATGTTACCGAAGTTAGCAAGACCAACCCAGTCAAACAAACTTTTCGGTGGTAAATGATTGTGGTCATAACTTGTGAAGGCCAAACAAATCATATAAATTAATGGCAAGATAGTGAAGAGAAGTACCCCAATCATTGGAACTGCCATCAAAGTCATGTGGAAACGACCGTTTGCCAAAGTTTCAAAGTCTTCTTTAAAGGTAGGAACTTTCAAACCTTCTTTATCGATGACATAAAGATTTCTAGCGCTCTTAAGGTTACACCAATAAATGTAAGCAAAAACAAGGCAGAAGATAAGTGAAGCAAGACCGAAGATAAGCATTAACATTGAGTTATCGCCATCAACAGCAACTTTCATCTTAATCCCGTTGACGGTTTGTTCAACAAGACCTTGTTGGTGTGTTCCCAGAGTGATTAATCCTTGCAAGTTTGGAATAATCTGAGAGAAGAAAGTGATTAAGAAAAGAATCTCTGATAGTAAAAACAAACAACCTTTAATAATCTGTTTATGGTAAAAATTTGAGAATCCCATAATCAGAAATGACAGTTTGGTATCAAATTTTCCTTTTTTAAAAGCCTCAGTAACTGATACACTGTCAAAATAGTGTGAATTAGTCATACAAAACTCCTTTTATTAATCTTGTTGGAAGTCACTGCTAAAAATTTAATCTTAAAGTTCTTAGCAATAACTCCGACAAGAGTTTCCCTAAAAATAAAGTGGGGATGTAACTCCCCACTTCAGAACATCTTACTTAGCGTTAGCTAAATCTTTGTCAAATTGTTGCAATTTAGCGAGGTAGTCACCACTTTGAATTTTACCATTGTAGACGTCGCTGAGAAGAGCAGCACTTTCAGTCCAGAATGTAGTCATTTGACTAAGTTTAGGTGTTACAACTGTGTAGTCTGATGATGAAGCCATCTTGATAACTGCTTGAGCTAATTCATCTGATTGAACTTTATCTGATGATTGAACTTCTTTGTTAGCAGGAATAATGTTACGACCTTCGTAAGTGAATTGGTTTTCTTGGCTTTCTGCGCTAGTAAGCATAGAAGCAAGTTTGTAAGAAGCAGCGATACGTTTTGTATCTGAACCTGCAGGAGCTTGGTTAACAGCAAAGAGTTTCACACCAAGGAAAGCTTTTTGTTGTACTTCGTTACCGCCGATTGAGATTTTTGGATAAACAGCGATACCAAGATTATCTTTACCAACAGCGTCTTGTGCAGCTTTAAGATCCCAAGGGCCTGATTCAAGTGAAGCAACGCTTCCGTCACCGAATTTAGACATTGCATTTTCAGCAGTCAAGTTAACGAAACCTTTGTTTGATTTTTGATCAGCAATCCATTGAAGAACTGATACACCAGCATCATTACCCCAGTTAGTGCCATCAACTGTTTCGCCATCTTCACCAAATAGTGTATCACCAACTGACATGAAGAGTGGAGCAGTTGCGTAAGCGTTCATTGCTTTAAATGTTGCACCGAATGTTGCTTTGCTTGTGATTGTTTCGTAGTTAGCAACATCGTCAGCTGAAAGTTTTGATTTGTTATAGAAGAGAACTTGTGACTCGATACCAAATGGGAAAGCGTAAGTTTTACCATTGTATTTTGCACCAGCTACTGCTTGATCAGTATCGTTAGTAGCAATTTCTTTGGCATAATCTTCAGGAACTTCTTGGATAACACCAGATTCAACTAGTTGACCAAGTTGATCGTGTGGAAGTGAAAAGACATCAGCAGCTTTTTGTGGGTCTTTCTTAACGTTTTCTTGTGCTTTTGAATCATTTGATTCAACCATCTTAACTGTGTAACCAGATTCTTTTTCGAAATCTTTAACAATAGCAGTGTAAGATTTTTTAGCACCAGTTGGTACCCAAAGTTTGATTGTCTTGCTGTCAGAGGCAGAAGATGATTTAGTTGATGAGTTATTTGAGCAAGCAACTAAAACGCTTCCAGCAAGTGTTAAACCTGCACCAGCAAGGACCATTTTTTTCCATGTGTTCTTCTTCATGAGTTTCCCCTCCTAGAGAAAGATTAGTAATATTATTTACACTTATATTATGCAACCGTTTGCAGTTAATGTCAAGCGTTTTTTGTAAAAAAGTTTAAAAAACTTGAAAGGTCAAACAAAGAAAGTGATAATAAGTGCGTTAATCTGATATATATTGGTCAGTTTTTACTATAAAATAGCTTGAAAAAACAATATTTTTCTAAAAAATATCACAAAATAGGGCAAACAATTGCAGAAATATCTTATTTATGTATAATAGGGGATAAAAATAAGAGTTTTTACCTCTAAAACCTTGTCAGTACAGTAAATCTATTATAAAATGTAAGATGCAAAGGAGACTTAGATGGTTACAATTAAAGATGTAGCGGCTAAAGCTGGCGTCAATCCTTCGACGGTTAGCCGTGTTTTGAAGGATAATAAATCCATTTCTCAGAAAACAAAAGACAAAGTTCGGAAAGCGATGGCAGAGTTAGGTTATGTTCCTAATGTAGCTGCCCAAATGTTAGCTAGTGGCTTAACGTATAATGTTGGTTTGATTTTTCCACCGTTAATCACACCAGATCGTTTAAACGAACCATTCTTTATGCAAATTCTTTCTACTATAACTAGTGAAGCGAAATTAAATGATTTTACAGTTTCTATTGCAACCGGTATGACAGTTGATGAATTAGAAGAACAAGTAAAATTAATGTATCGCCAAAAACGTGTAGACGGATTTATTATCTTATACTCTGATCCAGAAGATCCAGTTCGTAAGTATTTAATGGATAATAATGTACCTTTTGTGATTGTCGGTGCTCCCGAAGGTTTCGAAAATGATATTACTTATATAGATAATGATAACCAATTGATGGGTAAAAAAGCAGTTGAATATCTTTATCAAAAAGGACATCGTGAGATTCTATTTGTTACGGATGATTTGAAATCTGAAGTGTCATCAGAACGTTATTTTGGTTACCTTCGAGGCATGGAAAAGCTTGGTCTGACAAGCGATAAAGCACTTTTGTTCGATCGTAGAGATCCAATGATTCTGGAAGCATTAATTGAAAAAATTGAATCAAGTAAAGCAACGGCTCTGATTGTGATTGCTGATACAATTTCAGTTCGATTAGCACAGTTCTTGTCTTATTATCAATTGAAGGTTCCTGATGATATTTCAATTATCACTTTCAATAACTCAGCCTATTCCACTTTGATTCACCCTTATATGACAACATTTGATATTAATGTTGCTAATTTAGGTCGAACTAGTTTCAGACGATTGGTCGAATTGATTAAATCTCCTGAAACAGCGATTACTGAAAAAATCATTGTTCCTTTTACCTTGAGAGAGCGTGAAAGTGTCCGTCAATTGCATGTTGAAGACAAATAAAATCCCTTTCTAGCGGTTTTTATGAATGAAAATAAACGCCTTAATTGCTATTAGTTTTAGCAGTTAAGGTGTTTTTTTTATATTTTTTTGCAGAAAATGATTGACTTACGCAAACGCTTGCGTTATAATTTGCAGTGTAAAGATCGTTGATAAAGGAGAAAACATATGGAAAAACGTGCAAGTGGTGTACTGATGCATATCACATCATTACCCGGCAAACAAGGGGTGGGAACATTTGGTCAAGAAGCTTATAACTTTGTTGATTTCTTGGTTGAAACTGACCAAACATACTGGCAAATCCTACCATTAACAACGACAAGTTATGGTGATTCCCCTTATCAATCATTCTCAGCAACAGCTGGGAACACTCATTTAATTGATTTAGAATTGCTTTGTAAACAAGGCTATTTAACAAAAGAAGACTATGAAACCGTTAACTTCGGTGATGACTTAGAAAACGTTGATTATGCTCGTATCTTCGAAGCACGACGTCCAATTTTGGAGAAAGCAGTTGCAGAATTTATGCAAAATTCTGATAACCAAAAAGCTCTAGCAGAATTCGAAAAAGAAGCGACATGGGTGAAAGATTATGCTGAATTCATGGCTATTAAAGAATTCTTTGGCAATAAAGCTTTGCAAGAATGGGATGACAAAGCAGTTGTTCGTCGCGAAGAAGCAGCTCTTGAAACTTATCGTGAAAAATTAAAAGACGTTATCACTTACCATAAAGTCACTCAATATTTCTTCTACCAACAATGGGATGATTTAAAAGCTTATGCCAATGAAAAAGGTATTAAGATTATTGGTGACATGCCAATCTACGTTTCTGCTGATAGCGTAGAAGTTTGGACAATGCCTGAACTTTTCAAAGTTGATGCTGAAAAGAACCCACTTTGTATTGCTGGTGTTCCTGCGGATTCATTTAGTGATGATGGTCAACTTTGGGGAAATCCAATTTATGATTGGGAAAACCACAAGAAAACAAATTATGCTTGGTGGGTTTACCGTATTAAAGAGGGGATTAAGCTCTACGACCTTCTTCGTATTGACCACTTTAAAGGTTTCTCAGATTATTGGGAAATTCGTGGCGATTACGAAACTGCAAATGATGGTAGCTGGCAACCTGGTCCAGGACGCGCTTTGTTTGATGTCGTACGTGACGAGCTTGGCGAACTTCCTATTATTGCAGAAAACCTTGGTTATATTGATGCCAAAGCAGAGCAATTGTTAACTGACACTGCTTTCCCAGGTATGAAGATTCTTGAATTTGGTTTCTATGATACCGAAGGTAAGAGTATCGATGCTCCGCATAACTGCAATAAAAATAGTGTTGCTTACAACGGCACACATGATAATGAAGTGGTCAATGGTTGGTACGATAACTTGACTGATGAACAAAAAGCATTTGTTGATGCTTATACGCATCGTCATGAAGGCGAACCAATCACACAAACAATGCTTCGTACCTTGTTTGCAACGGTTAGTGATATTGCAATTGCAACTATGCAAGACATCCTAGACAAACCAGCTGAGTCTCGCATGAACATTCCAAATACTGTTGGTGGCAACTGGCAATGGCGTATGTTAAAAGAAGATTTGACAGATGAACGCAAAGCATTCTTGAAAGACATTACAGCACTATATTGCCGCAAAAATACATTTAAATAAAAAAGAAAAAGGGATATTATAATGACAACTAAATTTACAGATTACGTAACTTCGAAAGGCCAAAAACTTGCTGAATTGAGCAATGAAGATATCTATGTAGCGCTTTTGCACTACGTTAAAGAATTAGCTGCCGAAAAACCAAAAAATACAGCTAAACGCAAAGTTTACTACATTTCTGCTGAATTCCTTATTGGTAAACTTTTGTCAAATAACTTGATTAACCTTGGTATCTATAAAGATGTTAAAGCTGAACTTGCTGCAGCTGGTAAATCAATTGCAGAAGTAGAAGATGTCGAACTTGAACCATCACTTGGTAATGGTGGTCTTGGTCGTTTGGCATCATGTTTCATCGATTCAATGTCAACTCTTGGTATCAATGGTGAAGGTGTCGGACTTAACTACCACTGTGGCCTATTCAAACAAGTCTTCGTTGATAACCAACAAGAAGCAGAAGCTAACTACTGGATTGAAAAAGATTCATGGCTTGTACCAACTGACATCAGCTACGATGTTCCATTTAAAGACTTTACACTTAAATCTCGTCTTGACCGTATTGATGTTCTTGGTTACAAACGTGATACTAAAAACTACTTGAACTTGTTTGATATTGATGGGCTTGACTACGGTTTGATCCACGATGGTATTTCATTTGATAAGACTGAAATCAAGAAGAACTTGACACTCTTCCTTTACCCAGATGATTCAGACCGCAATGGTGAATTGCTTCGTATCTACCAACAATACTTCATGGTATCTAATGCTGCACAATTGTTGATTGATGAAGCTCTTGAACGTGGTTCAAATCTTCACGATTTAGCTGACTACGCTTATGTTCAAATCAATGATACTCACCCATCAATGGTTATTCCTGAGTTGATTCGTCTTTTGACTGAAAAACATGGTCTTGAATTTGAAGAAGCTGTTTCAATCGTGAAAAGCATGGTTGGTTACACTAACCACACAATCTTGGCTGAAGCGCTTGAAAAATGGCCTCTTGACTACCTTAACGAAGTTGTGCCACACTTGGTAACAATCATTGAAAAATTAAACAAACTTGTTGCTAGTCAATATTCAGACCCAGCTGTTCAAATCATTGATGAATCAGGTCGTGTTCACATGGCTCACATGGATATTCACTTCTCAACTTCAGTAAATGGTGTAGCTGCTCTTCACACTGAAATCCTTAAAAATAGTGAATTGAAACCATTCTATGACATTTACCCTGAAAAATTCAACAACAAAACAAATGGTATCACATTCCGTCGTTGGCTTGAATTTGCTAACCAAGACTTAGCGGATTACCTTAAAGAATTAATCGGTGATGAATACCTTACTGATGCTACTAAGCTTGAAAAACTACTTGCTTACGCTGATGACGAAGCTGTTCATGCAAAACTTGCTGAAATCAAACACAATAACAAATTGGCGCTTAAACGTTATCTTAAAGATAATAAAGGTATCGAACTTGATGAAAACTCAATCATTGATACACAAATCAAACGTTTCCACGAGTACAAACGTCAACAAATGAATGCACTTTATGTCATTCATAAATACCTTGAAATCAAACGTGGTAACCTACCAGAACGCAAAATCACTGTTATCTTTGGTGGTAAAGCAGCTCCAGCATATATCATTGCACAAGATGTTATTCACTTGATTCTTTGCTTGTCTGAATTGATTAACAACGACCCAGAAGTAAACAAATACCTAAATGTTCACTTAGTTGAAAACTACAATGTTACTGTAGCTGAACACTTGATTCCTGCGACAGATATTTCAGAACAAATCTCTCTTGCTTCTAAAGAAGCTTCAGGTACTGGTAACATGAAATTCATGCTTAATGGTGCTTTGACGCTTGGTACAATGGATGGTGCCAACGTTGAAATTGCTGAACTTGCTGGTATGGATAATATTTATACATTCGGTAAAGATTCAGATACTATCATTGATCTCTATGCAACACAAGGTTACGTAGCAACTGATTACTATGAAAATGATCCTGTTATCAAAGAAGCAGTAGACTTTATTGTTAGTGATGAGTTGGTTAAACATGGTAATGCTGAACGTCTTGAACGTCTCTATAATGAATTGATTAACAAAGACTGGTTCATGACATTGATTGACCTTAAAGAATACATTGCTGTTAAAGAACAAATGCTTTCTGATTATGAAGATCAAAAATCTTGGATGACAAAAGTTATCAAAAATATTGCTAAGGCTGGTTTCTTCTCATCAGACCGTACAATCGAACAATACAACGATGAAATCTGGCACAGCAAATAAACAATAGTTTAAATAAGCGAGGTTGTTAAAGCAACCTCGCCTTTTTTATGTATATACAGAAAAATACAAAAAATGATGAATTTTTATAAAAATAGGGTTGACAAATGTATAAATATTAAATAAAATGTATACATATCAAAAAAGAAAAGAGAAAATGACTATGAAAGTAAGTAAAATGTTTGGTGGGTTAGCTCTTGTTGCTTCAGCTTTTCTATTGACAGCTTGTGGCTCAGGAAATCAAAAAGATACATCAGTTTCAGATATTAAAGATAAAGGAACTCTTGTCGTTGCTATGAATCCAGAATTCGCTCCTTTTGAATTTAAAACTTTAGTTGATGGCAAAGATACTATTGTTGGTGCGGATGTAGAGATTGCAAAAGCTATCGGTGAAGAGCTTGGTGTTAAAGTGAAATTCTCTTCAATGTCATTTAACAATGTTTTGGCAAGTCTTCAATCAGGTAAAGCTGATGTGGCTATCTCAGGTATTTCAGCAACGCCTGAACGTAAAAAAGCTTATAATTTCTCAGAAGCTTATTATGAATCAGAAAATGTTGTATTGATTAAGAAAACAGATGTTGATAAATATACAAAAATAAGTTCATTAGCTGGTTTGTCTGTCGGAACTCAAAAAGGATCTATTCAAGAAACAGTTGCTTCTGAGCAATTAAAAGGATCTAAAGTTGTTGCCTTGACACAAAACGGAGAAATGATTAATGAGTTGAAAAATGGTCAAATCCAGGCAGTTGTTCTTGAAAAACCAATTGCAGAAGGTTACGCTGCTAATAACGATGATTTGACAATTGCCAATATCAAATTAAAAAATGATGATGCCGATGCATACGCTGTTGCTCTTCCTAAGGGAGATGACAAATTGACGAAAGAAGTTAATAAAGTTATCAAAGACTTGAAAAATTCAGGTAAAATCGATCAATTTGTTCAAGAAGCTTATGCTTTGTCAACTAGTGAATCAAGTAACTAAGGAGAAAATGATATGAAGAAGTTTTTAGGAGGTTTGTTTCTACTTTTAGCATTAGGAACGATGACAGCTTGTTCAACGTCAGGAACAAGTCAAAAAAGTATTCAAAATAAAGGTAAAATCGTCATCGCGACGGAATCAGAATTTGCACCTTTTGAATTTAAAACTTTAATTGATGGAAAAGATACCTTGGTTGGTGCAGATATTGAACTAGCTAAGGTAATTGCTAAAGAATTGGATGTTAAAGCTGATTTTTCAGTGATGTCCTTCAATAACGTTCTCGCTTCTGTGACTTCTGGTAAAGCTGATATCGCTATTGCGGGAATTTCAGTGACAGATGAACGTAAAAAAGCTTACGAGTTCTCAGATGCTTATTATGAAGCAGAAAATGTCGTGATTCTTAAAAAAGCTGATTTAGCGACTTATACAAGTCTTGAAAGCTTGGCAGGAAAATCTGTTGGTGCACAAAAAGGGTCAATTCAAGAAAACATTGCCAAAGACCAATTACCAAGTTCAAGTCTAGTTTCACTAACTTCAAACGGTGAAATGATTAATGAATTGAAAAATAATCAACTTCAGGCAGTTGTGCTAGAAAAAGCGATTGCTGAGGGCTATATTTCTCAAAATCCTGATTTAGCCATCGCAGATATGCCATTGAAATCAACTGATACAGATGCTTATGCTGTAGCCTTTGCTAAAGGAACTGATAAAAAGTTAATTGCTTCTGTAAATAAAGTTATCAAGAAAGCTAAGAAATCAGGTGAGTTTGATGCTTGGATTGAAAAAGCTTCAACTTACACGCAGAGTAGTTCTGAATCAGAATAATGAAGTGAAAAGAAACTGAGGGTTATTGCTCTCAGTTTTTCCTTACGGATGGTAAAATAATCTTAGAAAGTCAAAAGAGGTAAGCGATGAAATTACCACGATTTGGAGTCGAAGAATGGCTCAATAGCCACGAAAGAGAAGCTGTGTATGACATTGCAGGTGTGTCAATAGAAGCTCTAACATTGCAAGAATTATTTGAATTGACAGGGGAGTCTGAAACGTCTTTTTATCAGGAATTACTTGCTAAAAAATTAAATTATGGCTGGATTGAAGGGGCTCCAGAATTTAAAAAGGCGGTCAGTCAATTATATGAATCTGTGACTGAAAATCAAATTCTCCAAACCAACGGTGCCACAGGTGCGAATATGCTGGTTTTGTATGGTTTGATTGAACCTGGGGATCATGTGATTTCTTTGTATCCAACTTACCAACAACTTTATGATATTCCAAAATCTTTGGGAGCGGAGGTTGATTTATGGCAGGTCCGTGAAGAAAATAAGTGGTTACCAGATTTAGCAGAACTTCGTCAATTGATTCGTCCAAATACCAAAATGATTTGCATTAATAATGCCAATAACCCGACGGGTGCTGTTATGGATGATGACTATCTGCGTGAACTAGTCGCTATTGCTAGATCTTGCGGAGCTTATATTTTGGCCGATGAGGTTTATCGTCCTTTTACGGACACAAAAGTTTCGTCGATTATTGATTTGTATGAAAAGGGGATTTCGGTAAATAGTCTTTCTAAGACCTTTTCACTGCCTGGAATTCGTGTCGGCTGGGTGGCCGCTTGTGATAAAGTAACTGATATTTTGCGTGATTATCGCGACTATACCATGATTTGTGCGGGTGTGTTTGACGATATGGTTGCTAGCTTAGCTTTGAAACATAAGGACGTAATTCTAGAGCGTAATCGCAAAATCATCAGACAGAACCTTGAAATTCTTGACAAATGGATAAAAAAAGAGAAAAAAGCTTCCTATATAAGACCAGCAGAAGTGCCGACTTCATTTGTCAAATTGGAGGTTGATTGTCCAATTGAGGAATTTTGCCTGACTCTGCTCAAAAATTACGGTGTCTTATTGGTTCCTGGAAACCGTTTTGAGCGAGAAGGATATGTTAGATTAGGATATTCATGTAAAAAAGAAACTTTAGAAAAGGGATTAGAGTTATTATCTTTGTGTTTGAATAAATAATTGAATTTTTATTCAAAAATCGTTGACTAATCGTTCAAAAATGGATAAAATAGAGATAATATTAAGAGAAGAGAGAATAAATATGAAAATTAAAAAGCTTGTTCTAGGGGCACTTGCGCTTGTCTCTGTTTTTGCCTTGGCAGCTTGTGGATCTTCATCAAATGAAAATTTGCAAGAAAAAGTGGTTAAAAAAGGTAAATTAGTTGTTGCAATCAGTCCAGACTATGCACCATTTGAGTTTAAAGCTTTGGTTAATGGCAAAGATACTATTGTCGGTGCTGATGTTGAGTTGGCGAAAGCCATTGCTGATGAACTTGGCGTTAAACCTGAATTGTCTTCAATGAGTTTTGATAACGTCCTTTCAAGTCTTCAAACTGGTAAAGCTGATATTGCGATTTCTGGTTTGTCAGCAACTAAGGAACGTAAAAATGCTTACGATTTCTCAGACCCGTACTACGAAACTGAAAATGCCATTCTTGTCAAAACAAGCAACCTTGATAAATTCACTTCAATTAGTAGCTTGTCAGGTCAAAAAGTAGCAGTTCAAAAAGGAACTATCGAAGAAGGTTTGGCTAAAGACCAATTGAAAGATTCAAAAATTGTTTCTCTAACAGCAATGGGTGAAGCCATTAATGAATTGAAATCTGGTCAAGTTCAAGCGGTTGACCTTGAAAAACCAGTTGCTGAAGGTTACTTGTCACAAAACTCAGATATTGCTCTTGCAGGTTTTGCTCTAAAAACTAGTGATGGAGACTCTAAAGCGGTAGCAATGCCAAAAGGTAGTGGCAAAATGGTTAAGACAGTTAATAAAGTTATCAAAAAATTAGCTAAAGACGATAAATACAAACAGTACATTTCAGACGCTGCAAAATTGACAGCAAATGAAATCGAAGACTAATAAAAGAGAGCTGATTTACGGCTCTTTTTTTCTATTTTAAAATATTATTTTAGTGGACTAGGAGAAATCGCAAAAATTGTCATTTAATGCGGTTTTTAGATTGACTTTTTGATATAATTCATGTATCATGGTAAGGAACGTGTAAATGTTACAATGTCTTGAGGAGGTGAAACATATGTCAAAAACAGTAGTACGTAAAAACGAATCACTTGACGATGCACTTCGTCGTTTCAAACGTTCTGTGACTAAAGCTGGGACTCTTCAAGAATCACGTAAACGTGAATTCTACGAAAAACCTTCTGTAAAACGTAAACGCAAATCAGAAGCAGCTCGCAAACGTAAAAAATTCTAATTAAACATTAGATACAAAGAAAAGAGGCGCTAAGCTAGGCGTCTCTTTTTATGCTTTAACGATTGATAAAGATTATTTTTCTTTCAACAAATCGCGAATTTCTGTAAGAAGTTCTTCTTGAGTTGGAGCGGCATCTTCGTTTGCTTTTCCAGTTTCTTCTTTCTTAGTAAGAGCAGCAGCGGCGTTAGCAGCTTTGACGATGAAGAATAGTGTTGTACCAACAATAAGGAAGTTGATAACAGCACTTAGAAAGCTACCATAAGCGACACCATTCCAAGAAAGGTCAGCTATTTTGGCAACACCAGCAGCTTTTAGAGCTGGGTTTAAGAAAAGTGGTGTAATGACATCATTAACAAGTGATGTTACGATAGCGTTGAAAGCAGCCCCCATAACAACAGCGACAGCGAGATCAAGAACGTTTGCTTTGAACAAAAATTCTTTGAGTTCTTTAATCATACGAAAAACCTCCTGTATGTTTTATTAGTATTATTATACCAAAATTATGTGCTAAAGTCTGGTTTTTGAGAATTTACAAATCTGAATCAAAATGGTATAATGAAATACAAAACTAAAATGGGAATAGTGCGTGGAGGTGATCTTTTGGCAATTGACAAAGAGTTAATTACCGAGATAAAAAATAGCGTTAATATTGTTGATGTTATTGGCGAAGTGGTCAATCTTACACGTGCAGGACGCAACTATATAGGATTATGTCCATTTCATAAGGAAAAAACGCCATCTTTTAATGTTATTGAAGACAAGCAGTTTTTTCATTGTTTTGGTTGCGGAAAATCTGGGGATGTTTACAAGTTTTTAGAGGAATATCATCAGATTAGTTTTTTAGAGAGTGTTCATCGTGTCGCTGAACGTGCTGGAATTCCTTTGCAGGTTGAAACACAGCAAGCACAAGCAAAAACGCAAAATCCTAACCAAGTTCTTATTGATATTCATAAGGATGCGGCTAAGTTTTACAATGCTGTTTTAAAAACAACCAAAGAAGGTCAAGAAGCGAAAGCTTATCTAGCACAACGTGGTTTGACGGATGAATTGATTGATTATTTCAATATTGGATTGTCGCCAAATGAGCCTGATTTTCTTTATCAATCTCTTGCAAAACGTTATGAAGAGAATGCTTTGATGGCTTCAGGTCTTTTTAATTTGTCTGAACGTACCAATCGAGTTTATGATGCGTTTCAAAATCGTATCATGTTTCCTTTGACGGATGATAATGGTCAGGTGGTTGCTTTTTCTGGGCGTATTTGGACGAAAGAGGATTTAGATAGTCAGCAAGCTAAGTATAAGAACACAAGGTCGACAGCTTTATTTAATAAGTCTTATGAATTGTATCATCTTGATAAAGCTCGTCCGGTTATGTCTAAAAAACATGAAGTTTACTTGATGGAAGGTTTCATGGACGTTATTGCGGCTTATCGCGCTGGTATTGAAAATGCTGTTGCCTCGATGGGGACGGCATTAACACCTGAACACGTCAGACATTTAAAACGATATGCTAAAAAAGTTATTTTAACATATGATGGTGATAATGCTGGGCAGAATGCGATTGCTAAGTCTTTAGAGCTTTTAAAAGATTTTAATGTTGAAATTGTGCGAGTTCCTGAACAGATGGACCCAGATGAGTTCATTCAAAAGAATTCACCTCAAGCCCTGGCTAACTTGCTTGAAAATAGTCGCATTAGCAGTACTGAATTCTTTATTCATTACTTAAAACCGGAAAATAGTGATAATCTCCAGGCTGAGATTGCTTATGTGGAAAAAATTTCTAGGATTATTGCACAATCGCCGTCAATTACAGCACAAAATTCGTATATTAATATGGTGGCTGATTTATTGCCTGACTTTGATTATTATCAAGTTGAACAGTCGGTAAACAGCGAGCGACTTCAAAATCGTTCAGCTCTTCAGTCGGAAGCTGCTAAGCAAAGAGTGACGGTCGTTGAATTGCCAATATCAAAGAATATCTCTGCGATTATGAAAGCAGAGAGTCAATTGATGCAACGGTTGTTGACGCATGATTATCTTCTTAATGAATTTAGAAATCGGGAAGAATTTACCTTTGATACCCAAGAATTGCAGACACTTTATGATTTGTTGATGCAACAAGGTGAGGTGACTTCCTATGATTTAGCGCAGCTAGATGACCGAACGCGGCAGATGTATTATCAAGTGTTAGAAGAAAATCTACCAGAAGATGTTGCCCCTAATGAAATTGAGGAAATTATTCAAAAACGCAATCGCCTGCTCCAAGAAAGAGATTTGCAAAAGCAAAGTAAGTTAATTCGTGAATCTAGCAATCTTGGGGATGTTGATGCAGCACTTGCGGCTTTGGAAAATCTCATTGCTCAAAAAAGAAAAATGGAATAGAGGAAAATATGGCAAAAGAAAAAGAAATTACTACTTTTAATGTTCAAGTTGCAGAATTTATTCGTAATCATAAAAAGAACGGAACAGCTGTCGATGACGAAGTGACAGAAAAATTGGTTATTCCATTTTCACTCGATGCTGATCAAATTGATGATCTTTTGGAACGTTTGACAGACGGTGGTATTTCAATTACTGATAAAGAAGGTAACCCATCAACAAAATATGTGGTTGAAGAACCAAAACCTGAAGAACTAACTGACGAAGAATTGCTTGGTAGCAACTCTGCTAAAGTTAATGACCCAGTTCGTATGTACCTTAAAGAAATTGGGGTTGTGCCTTTGTTGTCAAGCGAAGAAGAAAAAGAATTGGCAGTTGCAGTCGCAGCAGGCGATCTTCAAGCAAAACAACGTTTGGCAGAAGCTAACTTGCGTCTGGTGGTTTCTATTGCTAAACGTTATGTTGGACGTGGTATGCAATTCCTTGATCTTATCCAAGAAGGTAACATGGGATTGATGAAAGCCGTTGATAAATTTGATTACTCAAAAGGGTTCAAATTCTCAACTTATGCAACATGGTGGATTCGTCAAGCTATTACACGTGCGATTGCTGACCAAGCTCGTACAATCCGTATCCCTGTTCACATGGTTGAAACAATCAACAAACTTGTTCGTGAACAACGTAACCTTCTTCAAGAACTTGGACAAGATCCAACGCCAGAACAAATTGCTGAACGTATGGATATGACGCCTGATAAAGTTCGTGAAATCTTGAAAATCGCTCAAGAACCTGTTTCTCTTGAAACACCTATCGGTGAAGAAGATGACAGCCATCTTGGGGATTTCATTGAAGATGAAGTTATTGAAAATCCAGTAGACTACACAACTCGTGTTGTTCTTCGTGAACAACTTGATGAAGTCTTAGACACATTGACTGACCGTGAAGAGAACGTCTTGCGCTTGCGTTTTGGTCTCGATGATGGTAAAATGCGTACATTGGAAGATGTTGGTAAAGTCTTCAACGTGACGCGTGAACGTATTCGTCAGATTGAAGCTAAAGCACTTCGCAAGCTTCGCCATCCGAGCCGTAGCAAACAGCTCCGTGATTTTATCGAAGATTAAAAAATAGTCAAGAGGTTCGCTTATGTCTGAACAAAAATATACAGAAGAAGATGTCGCAAAGATTAAAGATCGTATTCTTGAAGCTTTGGAAACAGTTATTGACCCTGAATTAGGGATTGATATTGTTAATCTAGGGCTTGTTTATGAGATTCGATTCGAACAAAATGGACACACTGAAATTGATATGACCTTAACAACAATGGGTTGTCCACTAGCAGACCTTCTTACCGATCAAATTCACGATGCAATGCGTGAGATTCCTGAGGTAACTAATACTGAAGTCAAATTGGTATGGTACCCAGCCTGGTCAGTTGATAAAATGAGTCGCTATGCCCGCATTGCTTTGGGAATTAGATAAAAGATGACACCAGTAGAAATGCTGGTGTTTTTGTGTGGCAAAATTCACATAGTCTTTATTAATGTTTTTTATAGAGATGTTTTATCTAACAAATTGTGTAACAAATACAAAAAATTTAGAAAATTCCATAAATAGTCTTTACATTTTAATCTGATGGTGTTATATTATCTCTCATAAGTAAGAAGTTTTGATAAAATGGGTTCTTATTTATAACATTTTTATATTGGGGTATAGAAAAGAGGGATTTATCATGAACAGTAAATATTACAGACGCTTTTTTGTAACATTACTCAAATGGAATGAATAAGTCGTGGTTGTTGTTGATATAATCAGATTTATTTTTATGAAAAGAGGATGTTTATGAAAAAATATTTAACTGTCGCAGGAGTTGCACTTTTATCGGTTTCGCTTTTACAAGGATGTTCTAATTCAAAATCGACTAAGCAAAAATCAAATGTTTATTCTTATGTCTATGTTTCTGATCCGAATACACTAGATTATACAGTATCAGGTCGAGCAACTACATCATCTGTAACAACTCAGGGAATAGATGGTTTGCTAGAGAATGATAAATACGGTAATTTAGTGCCTTCTCTTGCAAAAGATTGGAAAGTTTCAGCTGATGGTTTAACTTATACCTATAAGCTGAGAAAAGGTGTTATGTGGTACACTTCTGATGGTGAAGAATATGCAGAAGTTACGGCGAATGATTTTGTTACAGGATTAAAGCATGCAGCTGATAAGAAATCAGATGCCCTTTACATTGTGCAAAATTCAATAAAAGGTTTGGATGATTATGTTAGTGGTGCTACAAAAGATTTTTCAACTGTTGGCGTTAAGGCGTTAGATAAATATACTGTTCAGTATACTTTGAATAAACCTGAAACCTATTGGAATTCTAAGACGACCTATGGTGTACTTCAACCAGTTAATAAAGATTTCTTGAAGGCAAAGGGTAAAGATTTTGGTTCTGTAGATCCATCTAGTATTCTTTATAATGGTCCGTTTATTTTGAAATCTTTGACTTCTAAATCTTCAATCGAATTTGATAAAAATGAAAATTATTGGGATGCTAAGCACGTAAAACTTGATGGGGTTAAACTAACTTATTTTGATGGTTCAGATCCTGAATCTCTTTATAAAAATTTTGAAAAAGGAAATTACAGCTGTTCAAGACTATACCCAACCAAACCAGGTTTCAAGAAAATTGAAAAGAACCATAAAAATGAAATTAATTACTCATTACAGGATCAATCAACCTATTTCGTTGTCTTTAATTTGAATCGTAAAGCTTATGATTTTACTTCAAAAAACAGTGATACTCAAAAAAATGATACCCATGAAGCTATTTTAAATAAAGACTTCCGTCAAGCTGTTACTTTTGCTTTTAACAGAGCAGCCTACAATTCACAAAATGTTGGTCAAGAGGCTTCAACTAAATCACTTCGTAGTATGTTTGTACCACCAAAATTTGTGTCTTCTGATGGTAAGGATTTTGGTGATTATGTTAAAGATGAGTTAGGCGATAATGCAACTTGGAAAGATGTTGATTTTTCAGATGCTAAAGATGGATTATACAATGTTGATAAGGCAAAAGCGGCATTTTCTAAAGCAAAATCTACATTGCAAAGTGAGGGTGTTCAATTTCCAATCCACTTAGATTTTCCTGTAAATCAAACAAGTGATATTACGACACAACAAGCTAATTCATTTAAGCAATCTGTGGAAGCATCACTTGGTAAGGATAACGTCGTTGTTGATATTCAAAAAGAAAGTGAAGAAGATTATCAACGTACAGGATATTTTGCAGAATCAGCTGATCAAAAGGATTATGATTTGTCTCAAGACTCTGGATGGAGTCCCGATTATGATGATCCTTCTACTTATCTTGATATCTTAAATTCAGATACAGGTACTTCAATTAAGAATAGTGGTATTGATTCATCAACTGATGAAGGTAAAGAAGTTGCACAAAGAGTAGGATTGGATCAGTTCAATAAATTAGTTACAGATGCAAATAATGTTACTGATGATATAACTGCCCGTTATACAGATTATGCAAAAGCCCAAGCGTGGTTAACGGATAGCGCTATCATTATACCAACAACATCTTTAGGTGGTAGACCATCAGTTTCAAAAGTCGTTCCATTTTCGGCTTCTTATTCAACATCTGGAATTAAAGGTAGTGACTGTTACAAATATTATCAATTGCAAGATAAGCCTGTTACGGTTAAACAATACAAAAAAGCTTTAGATAGTTGGAAAAAGGCCAAAGATAAATCAAACACAGAATATCAAGAAAAGCTTTCTGAGCATATTGAAAAATAACATATTTGATAGCTAGAGATTCTCCGTTCTTCGGGGAATCTTTAACTTGATGATTTTTGGAGGAATTATGAAAAAATATGTTGGAATGCGAATTCTGCGTTCGCTGGTATCGATTTTATTAGTAACGACATTAACTTACGGCATTATATACGCTTTAGTACCGAGACACCTCATTTTTAGACAAGATCCTAATTATAATAAAATGGTGACAACAGCTGACAAGCGAATTAATTATGAAAATCAAATTTATAGTAAGACAGGATATATTGAGTACAAAGATAGTAAAGATTTAAGTAAGATTGCTTCTACAATAGATAGTAAAGTCACCGTTGATAATACCAAAAAGAATAAAAAAATTTATCAAGATTGTGTCGATAAACTTGGAAAAGGATGGAAACTTTACCAGTTTCCAGAAAGTAAAAAATTTTATGCAGTACGCGAAATTCCACTCTACGAAAGAGTGCTGAAATTTTACTCTAATTTGATTGTGATTGATCATCCTTGGAAGATTAAGGATTCATCTAATCCAAATTTAAAACGCTATGTTCGGTTTGAAAATGATCCTGCAATAGGTCCAGCTTTGGTTGGTTCAGGAACGGAGCATAAGTACTTGATTTACTTTAATGGTGCCTTTCCATTTGTTCATCAACATATTGTGACGATGAATCTTGGTATTTCTTATCCAACTTATGCTAATGTGCCGATTTTACAAGTAATTAATCAAGGTCAAGGGAAAGCAAAATTAAAAGAAGTTAAATTCCCAACGGGTAAAACTAAAATGAGTTCGATAGATATCTATACACGAACTTACAAATCACCTAAAGAAGCTGATGCAATGGCAGTCAATAATTTTGGAAAGGGTGATGCTTATACTGCGACAAGAAGTATTTACTCAGATCCTTCAATGGTGTCCAATTCAGTTCGAATTGGTGTAATCGGTGTACTTATTTCATACTTGTTAGGGTTACCGATTGGACTTTTAATGGCTAGATTTAAGAATGGTTTTTTTGATCGTTTTTCAACAGGCATTGTTACGTTTTTGCTAGCTGTTCCTAGTATTGCTATTATTTATGCGATTCGTTTTATTGGTTCAGCGATTGGGTTACCAGATGCTTTCCCAACTCTAGGAGCTCACGATTGGCGATCTTATGTATTGCCAGCATTTATTTTAGGATTTTTGAGTATTCCAGGGATTGTCGTTTGGTTTAGACGTTATGTTGTTGATTTACAAAATAGTGATTTTGTGAAATTCGCTAGATCGAAAGGATTATCTGAAAACGAAATTTCTAAGAAACACTTATTTAAGCAAGCTATGGTTCCGATTGTTAATGGGATACCAGAGGCTATTTTAGGGACAATTGTAGGAGCTACTTTGACTGAAACGATTTTTGCTTTTCCTGGTATGGGGAAAATGTTGATTGATTCAATCAAGGCCACTAATAACTCGATGGTTGTAGGTTTAGTTTTCTTATTTACCAGCTTATCAATTATTTCTCTCTTGCTAGGTGACCTTTTAATGGTTATATTGGACCCTCGAATTAAGTTATCATCAAAAGGAGGTAAAAAATAGTGGAAAAAATTGATAAGAAACAATTTGAATTTGTTAGTTTAGATAGTTCAGCTTCAGAAATTATCGATGCTCCAACTTATTCTTATTGGAAATCTGTTTTTAAACAATTTTTCTCTAAAAAATCTACTTTCTTTATGTTAGCAATATTGATTGCAATCATTTTTATGAGTTTTGTCTATCCATTCTTTGTTCATTGTAATTTTAATGATGTCAGTAATATTAATGACTTTTCGAAACGTTATGTTTGGCCGAATAGTCAGTATTGGTTTGGTACGGATAAAGATGGTAGATCTTTATTTGATTGTGTATGGTACGGTGCTAGAAATTCTATTTTAATTTCTGTTTTAGCAACAGTTATTAATATGATTTTAGGGGTTGTTATTGGTGGCATATGGGGTGTCTCAAAGACAGTTGATACCATTATGATTGAGGTATATAACGTTGTCTCTAATATTCCTCAGTTGTTAATTATTATGGTCTTAACCTATTCTTTGGGTGCAGGTTTTTGGAATATGATACTTGCATTCTGTATTACAGGATGGATTGGAATTGCTTATTCGATTCGTGTCCAAATCTTACGTTATCGTGATTTAGAATACAATCTTGCTAGTCAAATTTTAGGAACATCAAAATTTAGAATTGTTGTTAAGAATTTATTGCCACAACTGATTTCTGTAATTGTGACTATGGTATCTCAGTTATTACCATCCTACATTTCATATGAAGCTTTTCTTTCTTATTTTGGTATTGGGCTTCCAATTTCAGTTCCAAGTCTAGGGCGTTTAATTTCAAATTATTCCTCTAATTTAACGACTAATGCTTACTTATTTTGGATTCCTCTGACGGTTTTGGTATTGGTATCTTTGCCGTTATATATCATTGGTCAAAATCTTGCTGATGCAAGTGATCCAAGGACACATAGATAGGAGAGAATATGGTTAGTGAAAATGTAATAATTAGCGTGAATAACTTAGTTGTAAAATTTAAGGTGCGTAATCGTCTTTTGACAGCTATCCGAAATATTTCGCTGGATCTTTATAAAGGAGAAGTTCTTGCAATTGTTGGGGAGTCTGGAAGTGGGAAATCTGTTCTAACCAAAACTTTTACAGGGATGCTAGAAAGTAATGGTTTTATTTCAAATGGTTCTATTTTATATCGTGGACAAGAGTTAACTGATTTAAAATCAAATAAAGATTGGGAGTCGATTCGTGGAAGTAAGATTGCTACTATTTTTCAAGATCCGATGACATCTCTTGACCCTATTAAAACGATTGGCAGTCAGATTGTTGATGTTATCGTTAAACACCAACATCTTTCAAAATCAGAAGCTAAAGCAATGGCTCTAAACTATATGAAAGAAGTTGGAATTTCTGATGTAGAACGCAGATTTGATGAATATCCTTTTCAATATTCAGGTGGTATGCGACAACGTATTGTTATCGCTATTGCGCTTGCTTGTAAGCCGGATGTATTGATTTGTGATGAACCAACGACAGCACTTGATGTTACCATCCAAGCACAAATCCTTGCGCTATTAAAACGATTGCAAAAAGAATATCAATTTACAACTATTTTTATCACGCACGACTTAGGTGTTGTAGCTAGTATCGCTGATAAAGTTGCTGTCATGTATGCAGGACAAATTATTGAGTATGCAACAGTTGAAGAACTCTTTTATGATCCAAAGCATCCGTATACATGGAGTTTATTATCTAGTCTTCCTCAATTAGCTGATGAAAAAAGTGGCTTGCTTTTTTCAATTCCTGGTGCCCCTCCCTCTCTTTATGCGTCAATTCAAGGTGATGCATTTGCTCCGCGATCACATTTTGCAATGAAAATTGATTTTACGGAAGAACCACCGATTTTTAATGTATCAAAAACGCATTGGGCTAAAACTTGGTTACTTCATCCAGATGCTCCAAAAGTTGATAAGCCGGAGGTTATCCAAGATTTACATCATAAGATTTCGCAAAAAATGTTGAGTAAGGAGAGAGAAAATGCCTGAAAAATTAGTAGATATTCGAAATTTAGAAATCTCATTTGGGGAGGGAAATAAGAAATTTACTGCTGTAAAAAATGCGAATTTCTTTATCAACAAAGGAGAGACATTTTCACTTGTCGGAGAATCAGGAAGTGGAAAAACAACGATTGCACGAGCAATAGTAGGCCTTAATGAGACAAGTTCTGGAGATATAATTTTTGACGGTAAGAGAATCAATACGAGGTTGAGTAAGGCTGAAAAAGGAAATCTTATTCAAAAAATTCAGATGATATTTCAGGATCCAGCAGCCAGTTTAAATGAGCGAGCAACAGTAGATTATATCATTTCTGAAGGTCTTTATAATTTTAAATTATATAAAGACGAAGAAGAACGTAGACAAAAAGTTAGAGAAATTATTGAAAAGGTAGGTTTGTTACCAGAACATTTAACACGATATCCTCATGAATTTTCAGGGGGACAACGACAACGTATTGGAATTGCAAGAACGCTTGTAATGAATCCAGAATTTATTATCGCTGACGAACCTATTTCGGCTTTGGATGTTTCGGTTAGAGCGCAGGTACTTAATTTGTTGAAAGAGATTCAAAGAGAAAATGGTATGACATACTTGTTTATCGCGCACGATCTGTCAGTTGTACGTTTCATTTCAGATCGTATTGCAGTTATTCATCAAGGGGTGATTGTTGAAATTGCTGAAACTGAGGAGTTATTTCATCATCCTATTCACCCTTACACTAAATCTCTGTTATCTGCAGTTCCTATTCCAGATCCAATCTTAGAGCGCCAAAAAGAATTAGTTGTCTACGATCCGGAACAACATGATTATACAGTTGACAAGCCTCGGATGTTTGAAATAAAACCCAATCATTTTATTTGGGCTAATCAAGAAGAAATCGAAAAGTATCAGCAAGAGTTATTATAAGGGGATTAGCAATATCATTTAAGGAGTTAAGCGAAAGCTTAACTTCCTTTTTAGTTATGTTATTTTTCTAAACTGCCTATATTCTCAAGAGGCTTTCGTTTTTCCATCGCCAGCTTATTTAAAATATGGTATAATATTTTTGATTGTATTTTAGAATGGAGAAGTGTGCCATGCAACATGTATTCATCATCGGAAGTCGAGGTTTGCCTGCAAAGTATGGTGGCTTTGAGACTTTTGTTGAGGAGTTGGTAAAAAATAAGCAGAGCTCAGATATTGTTTATCACGTCGCTTGTTTAAGTGATGATAAACATCATACGCATTTTAAATATGAGGGCGCAGATTGTTTTACCATCAAGGCACCTAAAATTGGTCCAGCACGAGTGATTGCTTATGATATGATGGCAATTACTTATGGACTTCAAATGGTAAAAAGATCTGGTATTGAACACCCTATTTTTTATATTTTGGGTAACACAATTGGGGCATTTATTGCACCTTTTGTTTGGAGAATTCACGCTCTTGGTGGGAAAGTTTATGTCAATCCAGATGGTCTTGAGTGGAAACGCTCAAAATGGTCAAAACCGGTTCAAGCTTATTTAAAATATGCTGAAAAATCGATGGCTAAAACAGTTGATTTGGTTATTTCAGATAATATCGGTATTGAAAATTATATTAAAGAATCTTATCCAGATGCTAAGACACGTTTTATTGCTTATGGAACGGATTTGAAAAAATCAACCCTAACTGCTGATGATTATAAGGTTAGAAAATGTTTTGATAATTGGAAAACTAAGGAAAATGGCTATTATCTAATCGTTGGTCGATTTGTGCCAGAAAACAATTATGAAACAGCAATTCGTGAGTTTATGAAATCAAATACAAGACGTGATTTGATTATTATTTCTAACCACAAAAATAGTGCTTATTTTGACAAGTTAAAACATTTGACAAACTTTGAACGTGATCACAGGGTTAAGTTTGTCGGCACTGTATATGATCGTGACTTACTGAACTATATTCGTGAGAATGCTTTTGCTTATATCCACGGTCATGAAGTTGGTGGAACAAATCCTGGTTTGTTAGAAGCTCTAGGACATACCAAGTTAAATCTTGTACTTGATGTGCCTTTCAATAAGTCAGTTGCAGGAGCAAGTGCTTTTTATTGGAATAAAACATCAGGTAATCTCTCATGTTTGATTAATGACGCCGATGGTCATTATGATTTTACGGAATATGGCAATCGTGCGCGTGCCATTGTTAAACAAAATTACACATGGGAAAAAATCGTTGGAGAGTACGAGGGACTATTTTTAAATGAAGATTAACATTCTCATGTCTACCTACAATGGTGAACAATTTTTGACTGAACAGATTGAAAGCATTCAGAAACAAACAGTCAAAGATTGGACTTTGTATATTCGTGATGATGGCTCTAGTGATACGACACCCGAAATTATTAAGCACTATGCGCAGCTTGATTCACGTATTGTTTTTATTAATGCTGACAATCGTGAAAATTTTGGTGTTATTAAAAACTTTTATACCCTTTTAAAACATAGCAAAGCTGATTACTATTTCTTTTCTGATCAAGATGATATTTGGTTAGAAGATAAATTGGCCGTTACTTTAGCAGAAGCAGAAAAGTATGATAGTCAGAAACCTTTATTAGTTTATACAGATTTGAAAATTGTTGACCGAGATTTAAATATTTTACATGAAAGCATGATTAAAACACAGTCTGATCATGCCAATACTGAGTTGGTCCAAGAACTGACTGAAAACACAGTAACTGGCGGTACAGCAATGATAAATCATGCATTGGCTGAATTATGGACATCGACAGAGGATTTGTTGATGCACGATTGGTATCTTGCTTTGCTTGCTAGCGCTTTAGGTAATCTTGCTTATGTTGATTACCCAACGGAATTGTATCGTCAACATGATGCTAATGTGTTGGGAGCGCGTACATGGACTAAACGCATGAAAAATTGGATTAAGCCTCATAAATTAGTCGAAAAATATTGGTGGTTGATTAATGCTAGTCAAACTCAAGCACGCTTTTTATTAGCTTTAGCATTGACCCCTGAAAAAAGAGACTTGGTTGAAAATTTCACAACGATTATGGACAAGCCACTGATTCAGCGAATTAAAACCTTGAATCAGTATGGCCTACGCAAAAATCGTACCTTCCATACGCTTGTGTTTAGAACATTAATTATTACCAAATTTGGTTATAGGAGAAATAAATGAAGTTCTTTAGTAAAGAAAATAAAATCTTATTAAAAGAAATGGTAAAAACGGACTTTAAACTTCGCTACCAAGGAAGTTTAATTGGGCATTTGTGGTCAATTTTAAAACCATTGATGCTTTTCACAATTATGTATTTGGTGTTTATCCGTTTTTTGAGATTAGATGACGGAACACCTCATTATGCAATTGGTGTGCTTTTAGGTATGGTAACATGGTCATTTTTCCAAGAAGCTACCAATATGGGGATGGTTTCAATTGTAACTCGTGGTGACTTATTACGTAAATTGAATTTTTCTAAGGAAATCATTGTTATCTCTTCAGTAGTTGGTGCAGCTATTAACTATGGTATTAACCTTTTAGTTGTATTTGTTTTTGCACTAGTTAATGGTGTTCACTTAAGTTGGAACTTTTTAGTCATTATTCCATTGTTTATTGAATTAGCCATGATATCAGCGGGAGTTGCTTTTATTCTTGCAGCTTTATTTGTTAAATATCGTGACTTGGGACCGATTTGGGAAGTTGTAATGCAAGCTGGAATGTATGCTACACCTGTTATCTATTCATTGACTTTTATTATTCAAAAAAATCAGTTTACCGTAGCAAAATTAATGATGCTAAACCCACTTGCACAAATCATTCAAGATATGCGTCATTACATTGTTTATTCAGGTAGCATGCGTGGTTGGGAGTTATATAACAATCATATTTGGGGAGTTATTCCTTACATCCTTCCAGTTTTAATTCTTATTGTTGGATATTCAATTTTCCATAAACATGCTAAGAAATTTGCGGAGATTTTATAATGTCAGATAAAGAAATTGCAGTAAAAGTTGATCATGTTAGTAAATATTTTAAACTACCAACTGAAGCAACTCATAGTTTACGTACAGCTCTAGTTAATCGTTTTAAAGGAGTCAAAGGTTATCGTGAGCAACATGTCTTAAAAGATATTTCATTTGATGTTCACAAAGGAGATTTCTTTGGGATTGTTGGTCGTAATGGTTCTGGTAAATCAACACTTTTGAAAATCATTTCACAAATCTATGTTCCAGAAAAAGGAACAGTTACGGTTAATGGTAAAATGGTGTCATTTATTGAGCTTGGAGTTGGTTTTAACCCTGAATTGACAGGACGAGAAAATGTCTACATGAACGGTGCCATGCTTGGGTTCACAACTGAAGAAATCGATGCCATGTATGATGACATCGTTGAGTTTGCTGAGCTAGAAGATTTCATGAATCAAAAGCTAAAAAACTACTCAAGTGGTATGCAAGTCCGTTTAGCGTTTTCAGTTGCTATTAAAGCCCAAGGTGACGTGCTCATTCTTGATGAAGTCCTTGCCGTAGGTGATGAAGCTTTCCAACGTAAGTGTAATGATTATTTCATGGAACGTAAAGAAAGTGGTAAGACAACAATTCTTGTAACCCATGATATGGGAGCAGTTAAGAAGTATTGTAACCGCGCTGTTCTTATTGAAAACGGTTTGGTTAAAGCATATGGTGATCCGTTTGATGTTGCCAACCAATACAGCTACGATAATACAGCTCCTTTGAAGGAAACTCAGAAGGAACAAAATCAAGGTGATAGTGCTGAAAAAGTAAAACCAAAGGTTGAAAATTTCAAGCTAGAATTATTATCTTCTAATCAGATTACTCCAAATGATGATATTAATTTTAAAATTGAGTATGATGTGATGGAAGACGTTGAAACATATATTGGACTATCGTTAACTGATATTGATCGTAATGTATGGATTTATAATGATAACACATTGGATAATAAGACTAAGGAAATTGGACATAAAACAGCTTATTATTCATGTAAATTATCTTCAGTCAACAATTTGAAATTAAAATTGGAAGTGACTGTTAGAGACGTTGATGGAAACATGCTCGCATTTACGGATGCTACAACAAATCCTATTATTGTAATCAACAGAGATGATATTGCATCAGATGATATTTCTGCTTTAGATTCTGCAACAGGTATAATTCAAAGAAATGGAACTTGGAAGTTTAAATGAGTGAGACTTTAGTATCAGTTTTAGTAACTTGTTATAACCACGAAAAATACATTGAACAGTGTTTAAGGAGTATATTTAACCAAACTCATAAGAATATTGAATTAATTGTATTAAATGATGGGTCAACAGATAATTCAGGTCAGGTTATTAAGGAAACTCTTAAAGATTCTCCTTATAACAAAACTCATTATTTCGTTCATGACAATTCAGGAGTGGTAAGAACCAGAAATAAGGGCTTACATTTAATAAATGGTGATTTTTTTCTTTTTGTAGATAGTGATGATTATCTTGAAGAAAATTATGTTTCAGAATTATTGTACAGTCTTGAAAACAATGATGCTGATATAGCATATTGTAACTTAGTAAACCCTGAAAATGGTGCTGTGGTAGTACAAGCTAGAGAGTTTGACTTAAATACATTCTTAGTCGGAAATTATATTTCGTCGACTTCATTAGTTAGAACGTCTGTTTTAGGTGACGTAAAATATGATGATAGTATAAAACAACTTGAGGATTATGATTTCTTTTTAAATCTTGTTTTAGTAAGAAATGCGAAACCTATTGCTAATCATAGTACGTTTTTAAATTATCGAGTCTTTGATGTTTCACGCTCAGCAAGAGGCGACCTTCTAAAATTCTATGAAGCATATATTTATATATTGACTAAGTATCAGACAATTGCCAGCGATGAAATAGAGCGTGCAATTGGTATTCACTTTGATAAAAATATTAATTTAGCTTTTGAAAATCAATATGTAAAAATCTATTATATTGCTGAAGGTGAAAATTTTAGCGAAGATAAGGTTCTTAAATATAAGTTTGAAGAGAATGGATGCGTAGTGTTCAATCTTCCAGAAGCAGTAACTACAGTTAGAGTTGATTTATCTGAGTTACCTAGTTTTTATAAGCGAGTTGCTTTGATTAGTCAGGAATCTGATACAGAAATTTTATCAAGTTACTCAAATGGTGATATCATTGGAAATTATGTTATGTTTAAAGGTTATGATCCTCAATTGATTTATGATGTTTCTACATCCAGTCAAAAAACTTTTAAACTAATTTATGAAATGTTTAATGTAGATGATATTAACCGGGATGATTACATTGCTAAAACTCTTTCTCAAGATTTATTACATTTACAAAAGCAAGTTAAAGAATTAGAATCATATAGAATTAATTACAAACAAGTGAATGATGAAAGAAACTATTATAAACAGGAACTAGAGAAAATGATTGTTGCTTATAATTCAGTTACACATTCACGACGTTGGACAATTCCTACTGCTATTATTAATTTTTTTAGGAGAAAAAAATGAAACGTTTATTATTGTACGTCCATTTTAATAAGTACAATCATATTAGTTCACATGTGTATTACCAATTGACAAAAATGCGCCCACTTTTTTCAAAAGTGGTATTTATTTCAAATAGTTCGATTAATGATAATGATTATCGCAAGTTAGTTGAACATCGATTGATGGATTCTTTTATTCAAAGAGAAAATATTGGTTTTGATTTTGCTGCTTGGCGTGATGGTATGACTGCAGTTGGATTTGAAGAGCTGGCTACTTATGATTCTGTCACAATTATGAATGATACATGTTTCGGTCCGTTGTGGGATATTAAAGATTACTATCTTGAGTATGAGAGTGATGATAGTGTTGATTTCTGGGGGCTAACAAATAACCGTGCTACTCCTAAGTCTCGCTATACTCAAGGTTTTCGCGAGCATATTCAAAGTTATTTTATTACATTTAAAAAATCTGTTATTGTTTCTCCAGAGTTTAAAGATTTTTGGGAAAATGTGAAAAACTATACCAATGTTCAAGAGGTAATTGATAACTACGAAACACAAGTAACGACAAAATTCTTGGATGCAGGATTTAAATATAAAGTCATTTTTAATACTGTAAATGAAGATGCAAGTCACATGTTGCACGCTGATTTTTCCTTTTACCATCCAACGGCAATTTTAAGTCATAAAGTACCGTTTATCAAAGTTAAGGCAATTGATAATAATCAGCATATTGTACCCTATCTTTTGGATGAAATTGATAAAAAAACAGATTACCCAGTGGACTTAATTATTTCGCACATGTCTGAAATCAATTTCCCTGACTTTAAGTATTTGTTGGCTAGAAAGTACGTTAAAGAAGTCCCTGCGGTTTCGTTAACAGATAAAAAAGTTGCAGTGCATCTTCATGTTTTCTATGTTGATTTATTAGAAGATTTTCTGAATGCTTTTGAAAATTTCCATTTTAGTTATGATTTATATATTACAACTGATAGTGAAACTAAACAACAGGAAATTAAATCGATTTTAGATGAAAATGGTAAAAATGCTCGAATTTTTGTAACTGGAAATATTGGACGTGATGTTCTACCAATGTTGAAGTTGAAAGAATATTTATCTGGTTATGATTATATTGGACATTTCCATACTAAAAAATCTAAAGAGGCAGATTTTTGGGCAGGTGAATCTTGGCGAAATGAGCTGATTGATATGCTAATAAAACCTGCTGATAATATTCTTGCTAACTTTGAAAATGATAAATTGGGACTTGTTATTGCTGATATCCCGACTTTTTTTAGATTTAATAAGATTGTTGATGCGTGGAACGAACATTTGATTGCTCCTGAAATGAATGATTTATGGGAAAAAATGGGAATGACCAAAACAATTGATTTCAATGATTTCCATACATTTGTTATGAGTTATGGAACCTTTGTCTGGTTTAAGTATGATGCCTTAAAACCGTTATTTGATTTAGAATTAACTGATGAAGATGTTCCAGCTGAACCATTACCACAAAATTCTATTTTACATGCTATTGAACGATTACTTGTTTATATTGCATGGAATGAACACTATGATTTTAGAATCTCTAAAAATAAAGTTTCAATAACACCATTTGTTGATAACAAATTATATAATGAACGTGGTGATAGTGCTCCTCACACTTATGTTGATTTTACATATATGGGTGGGATAAAAGGTGCTTTTAAATATATCTTTGTTGGGCCAGCTAGAGCTATGAAATATATTGTTAAAAGAACTTTGGAGAAAATGACTCATGATAGAAAAGGTTAAAGCCGTTTTTGAGGAAACTAATTGGACAAAGATCTTACATTATCTACTTTTGTTTACGTTATTCTTTTATCTTAACTTTTCTCTTCTTAACTTTTATTTTTTGAAGGGACAAGGCGATAATTTATCAGATCAATTTCTTATTCTTAAGACTTTTTGCATTACTGCATATGTTTTATCTGTTTTAGGAATAGCTGTTTATTTATCAAGTTATTTTAAAAGAAAATTTTTTATTGAAATAGCAAGTGGTTATGTAATTTATCTTTTTATTTCTTATTTCTTAGTAGTCACTCGAAATTTAAATAATGGAGATTTTAAATGGTGGAATCTAATGAAAAATGACTTTTTACAGTTTTCTTTTTTGCCGACTATTATTTTTATTATTTTGTTATCGGCTACCATTTTTTATTTATCTTCTAAATTTCAAGTTAGAGAACTTTTAGATAGTTTTTTAGATGAATTTGATTCATACCGATTGGTTACTATTGGTTTAATTGCTTCCTTGGCGCTTAATGGCAGCCTTTTTACTGATATGATGGTGGAAAAGGTAACAAAATATATTGATAAAGGGAATTATAGTGGATACCTCTCAAGTGTAACTTGGAGTGTGATGATAACTTTAGTTTTAATTAGCTTATTAATTTATTTTGTTTTAAATTCCTTCAGTGCTATAAAAGAAAATGTTCCAAGTTACTCACTTGTTGTTGTATTGAGTTTTCTTTTAGCGATAGTATTTAACTATTTGTTTCAATATGGAATCAAGAGTGAGGGAGAAATATTAGATCGTTTTATTTTCCCATCAGCGACCTTATTTCAAATAGTTGTTATTGCTTTATTTAATTTGTTACTTTACATGATTGTCAATCGAATTTTACGTACGACGACATTCATTGTAATTTTAGGAATCATAATAACAGTTGCTAATAGCATAAAATTTAGTATGCGTAATGAACCTCTGTTATTTAGTGATTTGAGTTGGGTAAAAGAAATTAGACTTGTAATATCTTATATTAATATTACATTGGTTCTTTATTCGTTAGTAGCTTTATCTGTAACAGTTATCTTTTTCTATTTATTTAGAAATCAATTATTAAGAGGAAAAATTACAAAAAACTGGAAGGCACGTTTAGCTACAGGAGTTGCGATTATTTCTATTTTTAGTTATATATTTGTTGTATTTTTACAGCAAGAAAATGGTGATATCGCTGAAAATATACCTGTTTTATCTAGATTAAATAATTTTGAAAACATTGAGTGGATGGGACAGGGAACAGTTGCTCGCGAGCGTTCTTTGACATTTGTTTGGTTAAAACAAATGACTTCGAAAAAAATGGAGAAACCTGAGGAGTATAGTAAAGAAAAGATTGAAAAAATTGTAAAAAAATATACTCATAAAGCTCAAGATATCAATGCTTCTCGAAAAAATAATATTTCAGATCAAACGGTTATTTATGTTTTAAGTGAAAGTTTTTCTGATCCTAATCGCATTTCAAATGTGAACTTAACAACTGATCCAATTCCTGTAATTCATTCAATCAAAGAGTCAACAACTAGTGGTTTAATGAAATCAGATGGATATGGTGGTGGAACGGCTAATATGGAATTTGAAACATTAACAGGTTTACCAATGTATAATCTTTCAAGTTCAGTTTCTACATTGTATACAGATGTTGTACCACAGATGACCTATTTTCCATCAATTAGCGATTCGTACTCTTCAAAAGATAAATATGCTATTCATTTAGGAGATGCCGCAACTTATTCACGAAAAGAAGTGTACCGTAAACTTGGTTTTGATACATTTATTGCTGAGAGTAATGGAACTGAAAGGGCAAAACCTTTGGAACATTATGGTGTGTATCCGAGTGATGCTTCAACTTATCAAACTGTCCTAGATAATATTGATGAGAGCAAGAATCAATTCTTTTCAGTGATAACATACCAAAACCATGCACCATGGAATCTAGATGAGGATTCTGAAGTTGGTGGGTCAGGTGAAGGTTTTTCGCCTGGTGAAAACTATTATATGAATAATTACGCTAAGTTACTTTATCAGACAGATCAAGCAACTCAGGAATGGTTACAAAAATTAAGTCAGATTAATCAAAAAATAACGGTTGTTTTTTATGGAGACCACTTACCTGGATTCTATCCACAAGAATCATTTATCGATAATCCTGCTGGACAATATCAAACAGATTATTTTATTTGGAGTAATTATTCAACGGATATATTATCATATCCTCTGGTTAATTCAAGTGATTTTCCGGCTGAATTATTAGCTGTAACAAATTCAAAAGTTTCTCCATATTATGCTTTGTTAACTGAAGTTCTTGAGAATGCTAGTGTTGATAAAGAAAAATTAACTACTGAACAAGAAAAAATAGCAAATGATTTAAAACTTGTTGAGTATGATATGGTTTCAGGCAAAGGATACTTGAAGTCATATAAATCTTTTTTTAAGGTGACTAATTAATTATGAAAATGAAAAAATTTATTTTACCACTCTACTATGCTTTTATAAGCTTCTTATTCACGTTAGAGTCTATTATTTATATTAATGATGCCGGAGATCAGACTAGCTTTGCTCATATGGCTCAAAAATATGGCTTTTTTGAATTTGCTATTTATCGCTATAAAACATGGTCAAGTAGATTGTTAATTGAATCAGTTACAATGTTTATGTCAAATCATTATTTACTATTTGATGTAACAGTGCTTATTTCTGTAGCAATTTTTTTCTATTGTTTTAATGGAATTTTTCTAAGAGAAGAGAAGTACAGAAAATTACAATTTGTATCGCCTGTTATTTTTCTACTTTCTTTTCCAAGTCTGTTTTTCACAAGTGCAGGCTTGATTGCAACAGTTACTAACTATCTTTTCCCAATGATTTCCTTTGTTATTGCGTGGTATTGTATCATTCAGGAGAAACATTGGTATACAATATTATCTTTGCCGTTTCTTGTATTTGCTTGTATGCAAGAACAATTTACGGTTTATGCATTCATTCTATTTGTTTTTGCTCTTATTAGTTCATATTTAGAATGCAAAAGAATAAATAAAAATTATTTTATCGCAACTTGTGTATCGCTGTTGGGGCTAGTTTCTGGTTTGCTTTGTCCAGGATCTGCAAATAGATTAACTACTGAAACCAAGATTTGGTATCCTGGTTTTGAAACCATTTCTTTCCCAGTTAAAATTATTAAAGGGTATTTAGAAACAAATCGTGTGTTATTTGTAACATCTGAATTGAATATTGTTTATTTATTGTTAGTTTTAATTATTGTTGTATCAATTATGAAAAAACGATATTTTGCAACTTTTGTTTCAGGAACAGTAATATATACTGTCATTACGCAAAGATTGGGAATGAATAGTTTACTAACTGCAGTTCAAAGAACAATTGATAATCAAAATAAAAGTGAAATTCCAAACTATTTTAGTCTAAAAGAAAATCTCTACCCAATAGTTTTGTATACTTTAATTTTATGTATTGTTGCTGTAGTAGTATTCATGATTTTTAAAGAGTGGAAAGGTGGCTTAACTGCTTTAGTTGTTTTAGCGGCAGGGTATGCTTCACGAATGACTGTTTCGTTGTCTCCAACAATCTATGCTTCAGGTCTTAGAACATATACACCACTCATTTTTTCATTTGTAATTGTGATTTTGTTATTATCGAAAGAAATCTCTGGTATTGTTATAGAAAAAGATTTGGATAGCGATAATATCAAAAATAGCATGTCAATTTGAGGTGCTTTACCCTTTTGTTAAGGAGAAATTTGTTGAAATTTTTAGCATTTTTAGGACAAAAAGCTATTCTTATTTGGGGATTATTGTTGTTTACCCTTTTAGGCGTATCAAGTATATTGGTGAGAACTAATATGCCAATGGATGGGTCAGAGCTATCAAATATACACTTAAATGGTTGGGCTTTTTTTGCTAGTTTAGTTATTTTTGTATGCTTGATATTTTTGTTATTACGTTTGTTGAAGTATATTAATGAAACAACATTATTCATTTTTGGTTCGCTATTTTATATTCTTGTTGGAGTTTATCTAATTTTTCATCAAAATGATGTAATTCGTCATGATGCTTTAGCTGTTTTAGAAGCAGCAAAAGCACTAAATAGTGGAGATATTCAATCTTTAACGGATATATCAGGGTACCTTCACAAATATCCTCATCAACTAGGTTTAGTTAGTTTTGAACGATTGATTTTGACTGTTTTTGGTGAAAGTAATATTAAGGTATTCTTTATTATAAACTTGATACTTTCTATTATTGATAATTTCTTTCTCTGGAGAATAACAAAACGAGTATTCAAAAAGGAAAGTATTTCAAAACTTGTAATAATCCTCTCGTTTGCTTTCTTATCACATCTTTTTAATATTTTATTTGTTTATGGTTTGACCTTTGGTTTGTTTTTTGCAATTGTAGGACTTTTCTTTTTGCAAATCTATTTTGAAAAAAAATCCTGGTCAATGATGCTGTTGAGTATAATCTTTTTAACGTTATCAGATTTTATCAGAAACAATTATATTATATTAATAGTAACTATTTTTATAGTCTTAGTACTTGACTTATTACAACATAAATCATGGAAAAATTTGGCTTTTATAGTTTTACTTGCTTTGTCGATTTATGGAAGTAATAATTTAGTATCTTACCACTATAAAAGTTTAGCCAACAAAACAAATTTGGATGGAGAACCTAAAATAGCATGGGTGGCAATGGGGTTGAATGATACACCACTTTATAATCGTGTTGCTGGATGGTATGATGCATATGTTGAAAATGTGTATAACGAATATAGTGGTAATTCAGAAAAGATTGAAGAGGCTAGTAAGAAACAAATCGCAACTCGAATAGAATACATGGTTGAGCATCCTCAATATACTTTTAATTTCTTTAAAAATAAATTTTTATCAACATGGACAGATAGTTTATTTGAATCTATCTGGTCAGGTCCTGTTATAAAAATGCCAGTTGAGGGACAGAAGATTAGAGGTCGATTAATGTCGAGCATTTATG
>NZ_JAWVPQ010000010.1:0-64600 GCF_046592795.1 Streptococcus sp. TATVAM-FAB8 | reverse complement strand
AATCATTGCGTAAAAAGATGTTTTTTACAGATGTGACGATGATTTTTTACTATGTGGTGATTGAAACTTTAACTGCAGTAGAATTTCTGGAAAATTTTTCAACATTGATCTATCGACAATGGCTAGTAGTCATTTACTTTGCTTTCTTTATCTTAATGTTATTTTATATGAATCATTCTTACCAAAATAGACTTGAAAAAGAGATTGCTAATGCCCGTGAGCAAGAATTAAGATATTTATCAGCTTACAGCAAGAAAGTTGAGGGGTTATACGAGGAATTACGTGCCTTTCGTCATGATTATGCGAATATCTTGGTCAGCTTAAAAGAGGGAATTGATCGAAAAGATATCGGAATGATTCAGAAAATCTATGAATCCGTTCTAGAGGACTCGGCTGATTTTATTCAAAATAGTAAATTTAACATTAGTCGCCTGGCAAATATCGAAGATGATGCCATAAAGAGTCTTTTATCAGCTAAATTTTTAGAAGCTGAGGCCAATCATATTGAAGTTGATTTAGAAGTAAAGGAAAAAATTGGAGCACCTGATATTCCACTGTTAGATTACATTCGTTTATTGGCTATTTTATGTGATAATGCCATCGAAGCAGCATTAGAAGCAGAGCGTCCTGCAATAACCATTGCTTGTTTTTATCAAGATGATGAGTATGTGTTAATTGTGGATAATACGACTAAAGAGGAGCAGGTTCCTGTTGATTTGATTTATCAAAAAGATTATTCAAGTAAAGGACATGGTCGCGGTATTGGTCTAACCACGATTCATCAGATGATGCGAAAATATCCAAATCTCACGGTTGAAACGGATAGTGTAGCTCATCATTTCTGTCAGACGATACGTATTAAAAATACGCTAAACTAGAGATTGTAATAATGAGAAGACTGAATCTTACGGGATTCGGTCTTTTTGTTTTATGATGAGTAAATTTCCTGAAACGATGATTTTTACCATTTACGACGAAAAAACGACTGTTTGCGACTTGCTCCGTTTTAGTGACGAAAAAAGGGTATAATATAGCTGAGAAATGAAAAAGAAAATCAGAGCGACATCTAGCTTGGTAACAAGTAGATTTTTGGCCCTGCATTAAAACTAGAAAGAATGAGATATGCTTAAGACGTTATTTTCAAAATACAAAATTACCATTACAGTCATTGGATTTGCTTTATTAATCATCGCTTATCCTGTCATTTTTGAACATGTCTATTCAACTGGGCGAGATTTTGGCCGAAGTCTAGTAAATGCTTTAATGCCATAGGAGGAAATTGTTATGGGAAAATTAGTCAAGGAAGATTTGTTAAATGACGTTTATAACCTTGTTTTATCTGTTGATATCAAAGAAGAAGAGCGTCAAGTTTTACTGAAGTTTAAAAATGCTGTAGAAAATGGCAAAGATTTTGACAAAGCTGTTGTGAGTCTTGCTTCTGATTTACGCCAGATTGGCATTGCAAATGTTTCTAAAAAAGAAAAAATGTCTTCAAGTGTCAACGACTTTTACAAAAAAATCTCTAGTCATGGATTGTTTGAAGGAAATCTTGCGCTTGGATTAGCTGCAACTGGGGTTATTTTTCATTGAAATTGAGTGGGAAAAGGAGAATTTTAGATGGCAAAATTAAAATGGTTTTCAGGTGGAAAAGAAAGAAGAGAGGAAGCTATCCGAATTATTGAGGAGTTGCTTCTTGATTTACAAACAAATGATTCTGCTACAAGTGTGAAAAAAACATTGACACATTATCTTAATGAATTTAAAACAAACGGAACATCATTTCCTTTTCTTATGAATCGCATGAGTTTAGAATTAACAGATACCGTTTTACACAGCAATGTTCACTTCACTCCTGAACAATCTGAAAAATTAAAAGAACTTAGAAAATTAATGGAGATTAGAATCTTCTAGTTAACATCGAATAATACAAACAAAAAAAGGCTTCACAGCCTTTTTATTTTTTATAAAAATAAGTATATCCAATATTCTTCCAACATGATACAATTAAAAAAGTCACAATTTTTAAGATTAAAATCTTTAGATAGTAAATAATAAATGAGAATAGGGAGAAGTAAGTGAGCATTTTAGCTGAGTGTCTAGCCTTTTTAGCAAACTTGTTGAGTCTAATAATATTTGGAATTCTATTTCAAGAAATCACCAAAAATAAATTGAGTGTGATGGAATGGGTGATGTATGGAGTAGTGTTTCATCTATGTTTAAGTACCTTTAATGTATTAACTCTTCATTTTTCGAAGATGTTAATGGTTTTTGGAAAAGATATAGCATTACTTTTTAGTTTAATGTATTTATCTTATCGGCATAAGCCAAAATTAAACGTTAGGTATCATCTTTTTTATGCTTTATATCCGATTATTGTTTTTACCGTTCTTCAAAGAATCTACGGCTATTTTTTGTATGAGTTTTTAGATATTAAAATATCACCATTTCAGTCAATGTCAGTAGTGATGCTTTCAGTATTACTTGTTCCACCGATACTTTATTATTTGTTATCCAAATGGTTGAATATTGATATTTCAAATGTCAGAAAGACCTTGAAAAATTACTTAAAGGCTAAAACTATAACAGTAATTAATTGTTTAATGTTGTTTTATTATTTTGGTTTTGATCTTTTACCATTAGTAGCGCCTTTTAATAGTGTTGTGGCTAAAAGAATTCATGAATGTGGTTCATTTATTTATTTTATTCTTCTCTTTATCTTCCTCTTTTATCTCAATTTTCGTCATGGGCAAGAGCAGAAAAACGAATTGCTTCGCAATCAGGAGATGGAGCTTGCGGCACTTGAAAATTATAGCAAGCACGTGGAAAGTTTGTATCAGGAAGTACGCAGTTTCAGGCATGACTACGCCAATGTTCTGATGAGTTTAAAAATGGGGATTGACCAAGGCAATCTGGATGACATCAAGAAAATTTACGACGAAATCACGGCTGATTCGACGAAACTGGTCAAAAATAATAAATTTGACTTGACTCGTTTGGCTAACATCACAGACAGCGGCGTCAAAAGCCTGATGTCAGCCAAATTCTTGCAAGCGGAAAATCAAGGAATTGTAATTAGCCTAGAAGTTGCCGAAAAAATGGAAACTCCAAAGATTCCATTGATTTCCTATATTCGAATTTTGTCGATTCTGTTTGATAATGCCATAGAAGGAGCTTTGGAATCTGCGGAGCCAAAAATCTCAGTCGCTAACTTTTACCAAGATGGTGACTTTGTTTTCATGATTGAAAATTCAACCAAGGAAAAATCGGTAGATTTAACTAAGATTTTTGAGCGTGGCTACTCAACCAAGGGAGATAATCGCGGAATTGGTCTGGCAACGTTGATGGATTTCCAAGATGACTACGAAAATCTGTCGGTTGAAACCCACAGTTCAGATTACACATTCACACAAGTGGTGAGAATATATGAGGGAGATAGTAGATGATTGAGATTGTTGTATTTATTATTACAGTTCTTTTGAATTTTTTTGGATATATCATAATAGGTTTTCTTTTCCAACAAATAACTAAAACTAAGATAACCCTCCTTGAGTGGTGTGCAATAATAATGTTTGTTCAAATTGGGTCGATTGCTTTTGGTGTTTTAGCTGGTAATACTTTAAAGATAGGATTATTAGTTATAAAAGATATTGCCATTATTTTAGGTTTTATGCTGATATCATATAGACATAATCCAAAATTAGAAATCAGATATCATATTTTTTATGCCTTATATCCTAATAATCTTTATATGATTATACAAGGAGTGTTTGGCTATACAATAATGGGACTTTTTTCAATAAAAATAACTCCGATGGCAGCTCAAGTACATTCTTGGCTAGTTTGGCTCATTACAACTATAGCTATTTTTGTTCCACCAATTTTTTATCACTTGCTTTCGAAATGGTTAAATATAGACATTTCAAATGTCAGCAAGACTATTAAGTATTATGTTAGTCCGAAAATGCTGGGAATTGTAAATGTTTTAATGCTAATGTTTTGTCCAGGAATGGAATGTTTTGCGGCTATAGCGCCTTTTGAGGATATGTCAACGAATAGAAATATTTATAGAGCAGTTATCTTCCTCTATTTCATTCTTCTTTTTATTTTCCTCTTTTATCTCAATTTTCGTCATGGGCAAGAGCAGAAAAACGAATTGCTTCGCAATCAGGAGATGGAGCTTGCAGCACTTGAAAATTATAGCAAGCACGTGGAAAGTTTGTATCAGGAAGTGCGCAGCTTTAGGCATGATTATGCTAATGTTTTGATGACCTTAAAAATGGGGATTGATCAAGGCAATCTTGATGACATCAAGAAAATTTACGAGGAAATCACGGCCGATTCGACGAAACTGGTTAAGAATAATAAGTTTGACTTGACTCGCTTGGCTAACATCGCAGACAGCGGCGTCAAAAGTCTGATGTCTGCTAAATTTTTGCAGGCGGAAAATCAGGGTATCACGATTAGTTTGGAAGTTGCTGAAAAAATGGAAACTCCAAAGATTCCATTGATTTCCTATATTCGAATTTTGTCGATTCTGTTTGATAATGCCATAGAAGGAGCTTTGGAATCTGAAACTCCCAAAATTTCCGTGGCTAATTTCTACCAAGATGGTGATTTTGTTTTCATGATTGAGAATTCAACTAAGGAAAAATCGGTGGATTTAACTAAGATTTTTGAGCGTGGCTACTCAACCAAAGGAGATAATCGCGGAATTGGTCTGGCCACACTAATGGATTTCCAAGATGACTACGAAAATCTGTCGGTTGAAACCCACAGTTCAGATTACACATTCACACAAGTTGTCCGAATTTTTGAGGCATAATTATTCCTAAAAAGCTAATTTTTGTCCTCTTAGGAATGTTTTTTGTCCTTTTAGGAATTGGGCGTTAAATTGGCACGAAAAAAGGGTATGATAGATATGGTTATCAGAGGATAACTTCTTAGTTGGAGCATTGACGAATTAGATTTTTGTTCACTTTTGCTTTTTGGGTTAGTGGCAAATGAGTTTAGAAATCTTAAGAGTTTTATTGATCAATCAACCTGCTATTTCAGTTTAGTTGTTATTGGAGATTAGGGGAAAATAATAGCTGACATTATTGTCAAGTATTAGTTTAACTTTTGACATCTGTTTTTCAGAGAATACTTACAATACTTTTAAAATCATTTCTGGGGAAGATAAAGGTGATTTATGCGCTAGTATTAGTGTTTTTCTGGGAGAAAAATCCATCCATAAAAAAAGAACTACTTGATATTAAAAGGAAATAGTTTGATGAAATTGTAGAGAGCAAGACGAGCGGAGCACTAGTATCCTTCATCGACCGCACACCAACCCTTTCTACACATTGAGTCAGGAGTGTTGAGTTTAGACAATAGGATGTTTTTGCTTGCAACTAATAGTTTTTTAGTCCCTGTCGGTCGATAGGGATTTTTTATATGTTACAATAATAGATGATCAATGATGTTATTGTTTAAGGGAGAAAACAATGATTGATATCTATGTATTAGAAGATAATGTAAATCAGCAGTTCCGTATTGAAAAAATGATTGGAGATTTACTCGAGACAAATCAGTGGGAAACTCGTCATTTTGATTTATTTAGTGAACCTGATTGTTTAACTAACCTAGTTGAGGAGTCTTTTCCTCAAATTTTTTTCCTGGATATTGATATTCACGGAGATAATACTAAAGGAATTGAAGTGGCTAAGGCGATAAGGGAAAAATCACGCACAGCGACAATTGTTTTTGTGACGACTCACTCTGAATTCATGTTATTAACTTATCGAGCGCAAGTTAGTGCACTTGATTTTATTGACAAAACAGATAAAGATGATGCGATAAAAGATAACTTAAAAAAATGCTTGCAAAAGGTCTTTGAGGACCAAGGCTTTAACATTCCTAAGGAAATATTTGTTTTTGAAAATAACAAAACGAAAATCCGCATTCCCTTGGAAGATATCCTTTATTTTGAAACCGCGGAAAGTCATCGCCTGAAGTTGATTACAAAAACTGGACAACGTCATTTTTATGGTTCAATCAAAGAAGTGATGCAAGCTAATCAGAAATTATTTAGATGTCATAAATCATATCTGATTAACCTAAATAATATTGTTAGGTTAGATAAAAAAGAAGGTTTGGTTTATTTTGACGATGATAAAACCTGTTATGTTTCTAGAAAATATATCAAAGACTTAAGGTTAAAAATGGAAAATCTGAAATAGAAAAAACGCCAGCTTGTTAGTTGGCGTTTTGTGTTTTAAAAAGGAAAGGACGGGATTTGAACCCGCGTGTGAAAGGATTCCACTTGCCAGATTTCGAGTCTGGTGCCGTACCAAGCTGGGCCACCTTTCCAAACTCTAATAGTGATGTGAAGTGTGCTTAATCAAAAACATTAGCTATGTCACCATTTCTAAAAGACAATGCCATTATACTCCTTTGAAGTAAAAAAGCCAATCAAGTGAAATCTTTTGGCTTGATTACTGAATAAACGCCCATTTTTTGCTATAATGGGACTATCAATCAAAAAAAGGAAATACATTTGCAAGGTAGAATTATCAAGTCTCTAGCAGGTTTCTATTATGTAGAATCTGACGGAGTTGTTTATCAAACACGTGCGCGTGGAAATTTTAGAAAAAAAGGTCAAACACCTTACGTCGGTGATTTCGTTGATTTTTCAGCAGAAGACCATTCAGAAGGTTATATTTTAGCAATTCATGACAGAAAAAACAGTCTTGTTCGTCCACCAATTGTCAATATTGACCAAGCGGTGGTCATCATGTCAGCTAAAGAGCCTGATTTTAATGCTAATTTGTTAGACCGTTTCTTGGTTTTATTAGAGCATAAGGCGATTGAACCAATTGTTTATATTTCAAAAATGGATTTATTGACAAGTCCTGATGAGATTGCAGCGATTCAAAAACAATACCAAGAAATTGGCTATCAATTTTGCACATCTTTAGACGAATTGCTTCCGCTCTTGACGGACAAAGTAACCGCCTTTATGGGACAGACAGGTGTTGGAAAATCAACATTGCTAAACAAGATTGCTCCTGATTTGAAACTAGAAACAGGTGAAATTTCAGATAGTCTTGGGCGTGGTCGACACACGACACGAGCTGTTAGTTTTTATAATGTCAACGGTGGTAAAATCGCTGACACGCCAGGATTTTCATCACTGGATTACGAAATAACTAATGCAGAAGACCTGAACAAAGCTTTTCCAGAGCTCCGTCGTTTAAGTCGTTTGTGTAAATTCCGTTCATGTACGCATACTCATGAACCATCGTGTGCGGTCAAAGACGCCGTTGAGTCTGGAGAACTTTGGCAGTCACGTTATGATAACTATCTTCAATTTCTCAGTGAAATTGAGAATCGTCGCGAAACATATAAGAAAGTTGTAAAAAGAAAGTAGGTACTTATGTCAAACAATAAAATCGCTCCATCAATTTTAGCTGCTGATTATGCTAACTTTGCTTCAGAATTAAAACGTATTGAAGAAACAAGTGCTGAATATGTGCACATCGATATTATGGATGGCCAATTTGTACCTAACATTACTTTTGGTGCAGATGTTGTGGCTAGCATGCGTAAACACAGCAAACTTGTTTTTGATTGCCACTTGATGGTTGTCAATCCCGAACGCTTTGTTGATGCTTTTGCACAAGCTGGTGCTGATATCATGACAATTCATGCAGAATCAACCCTTCACATTCATGGTGCCCTTCAAAAAATTAAAAAAGCTGGCATGAAAGCTGGTGTTGTTATCAACCCAGGAACACCTGTTTCAGCTATTGAACCTGTTTTGAGCTTGGTTGACCAAGTGCTTATCATGACAGTTAACCCAGGATTTGGTGGTCAAGCTTTCATTCCTGAAATGCTTGAAAAGGTTCAAAAAGTTGCTAAAATTCGTGACGAAAAAGGTTACGATTTTGATATTGAAGTTGACGGTGGTGTAGATAACAAGACTATTAAAGCATGCTATCAAGCCGGAGCTAACGTCTTTGTTGCAGGATCATATCTCTTTAAAGCAAGCAATTTGACTGCACAAGTAGAAACATTGCGCGTGGCTTTAGATGACTAAGGTAGCTGTATTTGCTGGTGGTCAATTATCAGATTTTTCCACTGGTTTTGATGTTTATGTTGGTGTGGATCGAGGCAGTTTGTTTTTATTAGAAAATAAGCTCCCGCTGGATATTGCAGTTGGTGATTTTGACTCAGTTAGTCAAGATGAATTGCAAGGGATTCAGCATAAAGCAGGTGTTTTTATTCAAGCAAATCCTGAAAAGGATGACACTGACACAGAACTAGCTCTAAAAACTGTTTTTGAGCAGTATCCGAAAGCCCAAGTGACTATTTTCGGAGCTTTTGGTGGTCGAATTGATCATATGATGTCCAATCTCTTCTTGCCTGGAGATCCTGGTTTAGCACCATTTATGCGTCAGATAACTTTGCGAGATAAGCAAAATAGTGTTCAATTTTATCCTGCTGGAACTTGTCATGTTATGCCAGAAGATGGAATGAGTTATGTTTCGTTTATGGCTGATGGCGATGCAGATTTAACCATTGAAGGAGCTAAATATAATTTGAATGCTAAAAATTTTTTCAAAAAGAAAATTTATTCTAGCAACGAATTTCTAGACCAGCAGCCTATTACAGTTACCTTAGCATCGGGTTATCTTATCGTTATTCAGAGTAAGGATAGGTAATATGTTAGTAATAACTTTATTGTTAGGAGTCATCGGAGTTGCTTTGTTGGTATACCTTTTATCAAAAATCGCAAAGCTAACTGATGATTTATCACAAAAAATGGACGATAATGCAGATAATTTATCTGACCAAGTCTCTTATCAACTTGATTTAGCTCAAAAAGATCAGGTCTTGGCTTTGAATAATCAGCTTAATCGTCTGCAAAATGATTTATACACACAATTAAATGATATTCGCGATGTTCTTCATAAAAGTCTAAGTGAGAACCGCGACCGTTCTGACCAACGCCTAGAAATCATTAATCGTAATTTGACAAATTCTGTCAAAGAAATGCAAGCGTCTAATGAAAAACGCTTAGAAGAAATGCGTCAGACCGTTGAAGAAAAGCTAGAGCAGACTTTGCAGAATCGTTTGAAAGCCTCATTTGAGACAGTTTCAAAACAATTAGAATCTGTTAATCAAGGTTTGGGTGAGATGAAAACAGTCGCTCAGGATGTTGGTACCTTGAACAAAGTGCTTTCTAATACGAAAACGCGTGGTATTCTCGGTGAATTGCAATTAGGGCAAATTATCGAAGATATCATGACGCCAAGTCAGTACGAACGTGAAGTTCCGACCGTTTCTGGCTCAAGCGAACGCGTGGAATATGCCATCAAACTCCCAGGAGTTGAAGACGATGGCTATGTTTATTTGCCAATCGATTCAAAATTCCCGTTGGAAGATTATTATCGTTTAGAAGATGCTTATGAAAGTGGTGATAAGGAACAAGTTGAACTTTATCGTAAGTCACTTCTAAATAGTATCAAGCGATTTGCTAAAGATATCAATAAAAAATACTTAAATCCACCTGAGACAACTAATTTCGGTATTATGTTTTTACCGACAGAAGGATTGTATTCAGAAGTGGTTCGCAATGCTAGCTTCTTTGATAGCTTGCGACGTGATGAGAATATTGTTGTGGCAGGCCCATCAACGCTATCAGCTCTATTAAATTCGCTTGCTGTCGGATTCAAAACTCTTAATATTCAGAAAAATGCGAACGATATCAGCAAGATTCTAGGGAATGTTAAGGTGGAATTTGAGAAATTTGGCAATATGCTTGTTAAAGCTCAAAAACAAATTAATACTGCAAATAATACCTTGGATAGCTTGATTTCCACACGAACAAATGCAATTATCCGTGCGTTGAATACAGTAGAATCTTACCAAGATCAAGCAACGAAAAGCTTGCTTAACCTCCCACCATTAGAAGAAGAGGACAATCATGAAAATTAGTCAAATGAAAAAAGACGAACTCTTTGAAGGGTTCTACTTGATAAAATCTGCAGAACTTCGTAAGACAAGAGCTGGTAAAGATTACATCGCCTTCACCTTCCAAGATGATAGTGGTGAAATCTCAGGAAATCTTTGGGATGCTCAGCCTTATAACGTTGAAGAATACACTGCAGGTAAAGTTGTTTATATGAAAGGACGTCGTGAGGTCTATAACGGCACACCTCAAGTGAACCAAATTACGCTACGTAATACACGAGAAGGTGAACCAAATGACCCACGCGATTTCAAAGAAAAATCACCTGTTGATGTTCTTGATGTCAAAGAATATCTTGAACAGATGATGTTTAAAATTGAAAATGCGGTTTGGCAACGTGTGGTTCGTGCACTCTATCGCAAATATGATAAAGAATTCTTCACTTATCCAGCTGCTAAAACTAATCACCATGCATTTGAATCAGGTTTAGCCTACCACACAGCAACTATGGTTCGCTTGGCAGATGCGATTGGTGATGTCTATCCACAGCTTAATAAGAGCTTGCTTTATGCTGGTATTATGCTCCATGACTTAGCTAAAGTTATTGAATTGACAGGTCCAGACAACACAGAGTACACGGTTCGTGGTAATCTAATCGGTCACATTGCTTTGATTGATGAAGAAATTACAAAAGTTTTGACAGAGTTAAATATTGATGATACGAAAGAAGATGTTATTATTCTCCGTCATGTTGTCTTAAGTCACCATGGTTTACTGGAATATGGTAGTCCAGTTCGGCCACGTGTCATGGAAGCAGAAATTATTCACATGATTGATAATATCGATGCTGAAATGATGATGATGACAACGGCCCTAAGCCGTATCGATGAAGGCGAAATGACAAATCGTATCTTTGCTATGGACAACCGTTCTTTCTATAAACCAAAGCTATAATTAATCGATTTAAGAAATTCTAATCGTGGTTCGCCCACGGTTTTTTTTTATAAAAAAGGTATCCAGACGGATACCTTTGAATGATGCACAGTTGTATTAGTTATTGCTTCGTATAGATATCTTGGCTTCCATCACCTTCAGTCAAAGTAAGTTGATTACCGTCTAATTGATAGGTTTTCATATCATCACCGATTAGGATAATCTGTTTGTCAACATTGACTTTTACTGAATCAATATCAATTTTTTCGTCGTATTTCTTAGTTTCTAGTTTGCCAGTTCCATCCTTGATGGTTAAAGTTTTAACTTCATCAAATCTTTCTAAAACATAAGTTCCATCCAAAAAAGTTGAGATGCTACATTAAAAATGTCTGAGCTAGAATAACTAGAGCTAGTTGTTTCGGTTTGATTTGAAGCAGTAGCGTTATTTTGCGCCCGACAAGCTCCTAAAAATCGTTGCTAGCATCAAACCAGCTAATTTGAACAGCTTTTTCATAATCGAACCTCCGTTTCTCATTGACTCGTGTGCGAATACACGAGGAATTATCAATTAAACCAGAAATATTAGTTATATTATTTACAGCAGCTTTTCTTACCATTATTATATCATCGAGCATTTTTTACTATCAAAAGATATCGCTTACAACATTGATATGACAGCTTTTCTTCCGATTTTTAGGGTGAAATATCATGGTTAGAAAAATATCAAATAACAAAATATTTTAATATTATGCTCTCTGGAATACCTTTACATTAGGAAAAAACATAAAAAATGTAGTTTTTTTATTAAAATGTTCGTTTTTTTCGTCTTCTTATGTTATAATAACAAAAACAGATACTAAAAAATGGAGAAATTATGAAATTACGACGTAGTGAACGCATGGTTGTCATCTCCAACTATTTGATTAACAACCCTTATAAGTTGACAAGCTTAAATACTTTTGCTGAAAAATATGAAGCAGCAAAATCTTCGATTTCTGAAGACATTGCCATCATTAAAAAAGCTTTTGAAGAATCTGGCATTGGTGAAATTGAAACTGTCACAGGGGCAAGTGGAGGTGTCATTTTTACACCAGGAATCTCTGAAGAAGAAGCAAGGTCGGTTATTGAAGATTTACGTGATAGTATGTCAGAAAGTAATCGTATCCTTCCAGGTGGTTATATTTATTTATCAGACTTGTTAAGTACACCACGCATTCTACAAAGTGTAGGGCGTATTATTGCTAATGCCTTTAAAGGACACAAGATTGATGCTGTTATGACAGTTGCCACAAAAGGTGTGCCATTAGCTAATGCTGTAGCTAACATTTTAAATGTACCTTTTGTTATTGTTCGCCGAGACCTTAAAATCACTGAAGGTTCTACGGTTTCAGTCAATTACGCAAGCGGATCAAGTGATCGTATTGAAAAGATGTTCTTGTCAAAACGTAGCTTGAAACCAAATAGCCGAGTATTGATTGTCGATGATTTCCTTAAAGGTGGTGGTACAATTTCTGGTATGGTTAGCCTTTTGACAGAATTTGATAGTACATTAGTTGGTGTTGCTGTCTTTGCTGAAAATGCACAAGAAAAACGTGACCGCATGAACTACAAATCATTGCTAAAAGTTTCAGAAATTGACGTTAAAAATAACCACGTTAAAGTAGAACTTGGTAATATCTTTGACAAATAATCAGAAAGAGGCGATTGCCTCTTTTTTTGTATCTCTGAAAATAATGTTTCAAAACAGGAAAAACAAGCAAAATCAGTTGACATGTTGCCAGTCTTATGGTATTATTATGAACGGTACTTTTTACTTTTGGTCTCTCCAGAGTGTACAGAGACGTGCTGACAAATGTTGCAAAGTACACATTTTAGATAGGGACTGTCACCAAGCGCCCTATCAACCAAAATAAAAATCTTACAGGAGAAAAGTAGATGCCTACAATCAACCAGTTGGTACGTAAACCACGTAAATCTAAAGTTGAAAAATCTAAATCACCAGCTCTTAACGTTGGTTACAACAGCCACAAAAAAGTTCAAACTAACGTATCTTCACCACAAAAACGTGGTGTTGCAACACGTGTTGGAACAATGACACCTAAAAAACCTAACTCAGCCCTTCGTAAATTCGCTCGTGTACGTTTGAGCAACCTTATCGAAGTTACTGCATACATCCCAGGTATCGGACACAACCTTCAAGAACACAGTGTTGTTCTTATCCGTGGTGGACGTGTAAAAGACCTTCCAGGGGTACGTTACCACATCGTTCGTGGTGCACTTGATACTGCAGGTGTTGCTGACCGTAAACAAAGCCGTTCTAAATACGGTGCTAAACGTCCTAAAGGATAATAAGAAGGGAGATAAGAAAGAATGAGTCGTAAAAATAGAGCGCCAAAACGCGAAGTATTGCCAGATCCATTATACAATTCACAACTTGTAACACGTCTTATCAACCGTGTTATGCTTGATGGTAAACGTGGTACTGCTGCATCAATCGTATATGATGCATTTGAACAAATTAAAGAAGCTACTGGAAACGATGCACTTGAAGTATTCGAAACAGCTATGGAAAACATCATGCCTGTTCTTGAAGTACGTGCTCGTCGTGTCGGTGGTTCTAACTACCAAGTCCCAGTTGAAGTTCGTCCAGAACGTCGTACAACTCTTGGACTTCGTTGGTTGGTAAACGCATCACGTGATCGTGGTGAACACACTATGAAAGATCGTCTTGCAAAAGAAATCCTTGATGCTGCTAACAACACTGGTGCTTCAGTTAAAAAACGCGAAGATACACACCGTATGGCAGAAGCAAACCGTGCATTCGCACACTTCCGCTGGTAATCTGCAAGATAATGATACGTCACTTCGAATGCATTTAATTTGTTTTACTACTGGCATTCGAAATTTGCTTAATCAGAATTTATTTTTGCTTAAGTTGTATCAAATTTAATAAAACATCTTTAGAACGGGTAGGTCCTGCCTATCCGTTCTAAAAGTATGTTATAATAAAGTAGTAAACTAAATTTATAATAGGAGAAAAAAATGGCTCGCGAATTTTCACTTGAAAAAACTCGTAACATCGGTATCATGGCTCACGTCGATGCTGGTAAAACAACAACAACTGAGCGTATTCTTTACTATACTGGTAAAATCCATAAAATCGGTGAAACACACGAAGGTGCTTCACAAATGGACTGGATGGAACAAGAGCAAGAACGTGGTATCACAATCACTTCTGCCGCTACAACTGCACAATGGAAAGACTACCGCGTAAACATTATCGACACACCAGGGCACGTGGACTTCACAATCGAAGTACAACGTTCACTTCGTGTTCTTGATGGTGCGGTTACAGTTCTTGACTCACAATCAGGTGTAGAACCTCAAACAGAAACAGTTTGGCGTCAAGCTACTGAATACGGTGTTCCTCGTATCGTATTCTCAAACAAAATGGATAAAATCGGTGCTGACTTCCTTTACTCAGTAAGCACACTTCACGATCGTCTTCAAGCTAACGCTCACCCAATTCAATTGCCAATCGGTTCTGAAGATAGCTTCCGTGGTATCATTGACTTGGTTCGTATGAAAGCTGAAATCTACACTAACGACCTTGGTACAGATATTCTTGAAGAAGACATCCCAGCAGAATACGTAGATCAAGCTAACGAATACCGTGAAAAATTGATCGAAGCAGTTGCTGAAACTGATGAAGAATTGATGATGAAATACCTTGAAGGTGAAGAAATCACTGAAGCTGAATTGAAAGCTGCTATCCGTAAAGCAACTATCAACGTTGAATTCTTCCCAGTTCTTTGTGGTTCTGCCTTCAAAAACAAAGGTGTTCAAATGATGCTTGATGCGGTTATCGATTACCTTCCAAGCCCACTTGACATCCCTGCAATCAAAGGTGTTAACCCAGATACAGATGAAGAAGAAGAACGTCCAGCTTCAGATGACGAACCATTTGCAGCCCTTGCGTTCAAGATCATGACTGACCCATTCGTAGGTCGTTTGACATTCTTCCGTGTTTACTCAGGTGTATTGAACAGCGGTTCTTACGTTCTTAACACTTCTAAAGGTAAACGTGAACGTATCGGACGTATCCTTCAAATGCACGCTAACCACCGTAACGAAATCGAAACAGTTTACGCTGGTGATATCGCCGCTGCTGTTGGTTTGAAAGATACTACAACTGGTGACTCATTGACTGATGAAAAAGCTAAAGTTATTCTTGAATCAATCGATGTTCCAGAACCAGTTATCCAATTGATGGTTGAACCTAAATCTAAAGCTGACCAAGATAAAATGGGTATCGCTCTTCAAAAACTTGCTGAAGAAGATCCAACATTCCGTGTTGAAACTAACGTTGAAACTGGTGAAACAGTTATCTCTGGTATGGGTGAACTTCACCTTGACGTCCTTGTTGACCGTATGAAACGTGAATTCAAAGTTGAAGCTAACGTAGGTGCTCCACAAGTATCATACCGTGAAACATTCCGTCAAGCTACTCAAGCACGTGGATTCTTCAAACGCCAATCTGGTGGTAAAGGTCAATTCGGTGATGTTTGGATTGAATTTACTCCAAATGAAGAAGGTAAAGGATTCGAATTCGAAAATGCTATCGTCGGTGGTGTGGTTCCTCGTGAATTCATCCCTGCAGTAGAAAAAGGTCTTCAAGAATCTATGGCTAACGGTGTTCTTGCTGGTTATCCAATGGTTGACGTTAAAGCTAAACTTTACGATGGTTCATACCACGATGTCGATTCATCTGAAACAGCCTTCAAGATCGCTGCATCACTTGCACTTAAAGAAGCTGCTAAAACTGCACACCCAGTTATTCTTGAACCAATGATGCTTGTTACAATCACAGCTCCAGAAGAAAACCTTGGTGACGTTATGGGTCACGTTACAGCTCGTCGTGGACGTGTTGATGGTATGGAAGCTCACGGTAACAGCCAAATCGTTCGTGCCTTCGTTCCACTTGCTGAAATGTTCGGTTACGCAACAGTTCTTCGTTCTGCAACTCAAGGACGTGGTACATTCATGATGGTATTTGACCACTACGAAGACGTTCCTAAATCAGTTCAAGAAGAAATCATCAAGAAAAATTCTGGTGAATAATTACTGTTAAAAAGGATGCTCAAATGAGCGTCCTTTTTTGTAATGAAAACGGTAATAATATTTGCAATTTTAGCGAAATAGTTATATAATAATAGCGTTGAAAGGTTGATTTGTGCCTACGTAAGTTAATCTTTTCACAATTGTCTAAAAGGGAAACCTTTTAAAATAAAAAATTTTTTTTTGATTTTCATAAGGAGGAAATCACTAATGGTAGTTAAAGTTGGTATTAACGGTTTCGGTCGTATCGGTCGTCTTGCATTCCGTCGTATCCAAAACGTTGAAGGTGTTGAAGTAGCTCGTATTAACGACCTTACTGACCCAGCTATGCTTGCTCACTTGTTGAAATACGATACAACTCAAGGTCGTTTCAACGGTGATGTTGTTGTTAAAGATGGTGGTTTTGAAGTTAACGGTCAATTCGTTAAAGTTTCTGCAGAACGTGACCCAGAACAAATCGACTGGGCTAACGACGGTGTAGAAATCGTTCTTGAAGCAACTGGTTTCTTTGCAACTAAAGCTGCTGCTGAAAAACACTTGCACGAAGGTGGAGCTAAAAAAGTTGTTATCACTGCTCCTGGTGGATCAGATGTTAAAACAATCGTATTTAACACTAACCACGAAATCCTAGATGGTACTGAAACAGTTATCTCAGCTGGTTCATGTACAACTAACTGTCTTGCACCAATGGCTGACGCTTTGAACAAAAACTTCGGTCTTAAAGTTGGTACAATGACTACAGTTCACGGTTACACTGGTGACCAAATGACTCTTGATGGACCACACCGTAAAGGTGACTTCCGTCGCGCACGTGCTGCTGCTGAAAACATCGTTCCTAACTCAACTGGTGCTGCTAAAGCTATCGGTCTTGTTATCCCTGAATTGAACGGTAAACTTCAAGGTCATGCACAACGTGTACCAGTTCCAACTGGATCACTTACTGAACTTGTTTCAGTTCTTGACAAAAAAGTAACTGTTGAAGAAGTTAACGCTGCTATGCAAGCTGCTGCAACTGAATCATTCGGTTACAACACTGACCAAGTAGTTTCAAGCGATATCGTAGGTATCTCATTCGGTTCATTGTTTGACGCAACTCAAACTGAAGTAACTGAAGCTGCTGACGGTACTCAATTGGTTAAAACTGTTTCATGGTACGACAACGAAATGTCATACACTTCACAACTTGTTCGTACTCTTGAATACTTCGCAAAAATTGCTAAATAATCATTGAGTTGATCAGTTAAAGAGAGGATTTATTCCTCTCTTTTTTGTTTTCTGTAAATATGTTCTTTTAGATCTCGTACGCTTGTAGAGGCTGAGGGACAAATTCTATTGATTTAACTACCTCTTTTACAGGTTTTGTGATATAATTAGCATGTATAAAAAATTATAAGGAGTCCTATCAATGGCTAAATTGACTGTTAAAGACGTTGATTTGAAAGGTAAAAAAGTCCTTGTCCGTGTTGACTTTAACGTACCTTTGAAAGATGGCGTTATCACTAATGACAACCGTATTTCTGCGGCTCTTCCAACAATCAAGTACATCATCGAACAAGGTGGTCGTGCAATTCTTTTCTCTCACCTTGGACGTGTTAAAGAAGAAGCTGATAAAGAAGGTAAATCTCTTGCTCCAGTAGCAGCTGATTTGGCAGCTAAACTTGGTCAAGATGTTGTCTTCCCAGGTGTTACACGTGGTGCTGAACTAGAAGAAGCTATCAACAACCTTAAAGATGGTGAAGTTCTTCTTGTTGAAAACACTCGTTTTGAAGATGTTGACGGTAAAAAAGAATCTAAAAACGATCCAGAACTTGGTAAATACTGGGCTTCACTTGGTGACGGAATCTTCGTTAACGATGCATTCGGTACTGCACACCGTTCACACGCATCTAACGTAGGTATCTCTGCAAACGTTGAAAAAGCTGTTGCAGGTTTCCTTCTTGAAAACGAAATTGCTTACATCCAAGAAGCTGTTGAAAACCCAGTTCGTCCATTTATCGCAATCCTTGGTGGTTCAAAAGTTTCAGATAAAATCGGTGTTATCGAAAACTTGTTGAAAAAAGCTGATAAAGTTCTTATCGGTGGTGGTATGACTTATACATTCCTTAAAGCACAAGGTATCGAAATCGGTAACTCACTTGTTGAAGAAGACAAACTTGACGTTGCTAAAGAACTTTTGGCTAAAGCTAACGGTAAATTGATCTTGCCAGTTGACTCAAAAGAAGCTAACGCTTTTGCTGACTACACTGAAGTTAAAGATACTGAAGGTGCAGCTGTAGATGCTGGATTCCTTGGTCTTGATATCGGTCCTAAATCAATCGCTAAATTCGATGAAGAATTGACTGGTGCTAAAACAGTTGTTTGGAACGGACCTATGGGTGTATTTGAAAACCCTGACTTCCAAGCTGGTACAATCGGTGTAATGGACGCTATCGTTAAACAACCAGGCGTTAAATCAATCATCGGTGGTGGTGACTCAGCTGCCGCAGCTATCAACCTTGGCCGTGCAGACAAATTCTCATGGATCTCTACTGGTGGTGGAGCTTCTATGGAACTTCTTGAAGGTAAAGTACTTCCAGGTCTTGCTGCATTGACTGACAAATAATTCTCAACTTTGAGAAATGAAGAGCCCTTTGGGGCTCTTCTTTTATTTACACTTGAAAAAGTAAACGCATTCCAGTCTAGCGAAAACGATTTAAAATGTGTTAAAATAAAGAAAATATATTGGGTTGTGGGTTATGAAGTATTTGAAAGATCTTTTATCAAATTATAAATTTGATCCGAGTAAGTTTAAGTTAGGGATGCGAACGCTGAAGACTGGTTTGTCTGTCTTTTTGGTTCTTTTATTATTTCATTTATTTAGTTGGGAAGGGCTGCAGATTGGAACGCTGACGGCTGTTTTCAGTTTACGTGAAAGTTTGGATAAAAGTGTTCACTTTGGTTTTTCACGTATTGTTGGAAATAGTGTCGGTGGTTTTCTATCTTTGCTCTTCTTTTTAATTAATCAATTTTTCCACAACCAATTTTGGGTGACTTTGATTTTTGTTCCAGTATTTACCATGCTTGGCATTATGATCAATGTTTCGATTAATAATAAAGCAGGGATTATTGGTGGAACATCGGCACTTTTAATTATTACGCTATCAATCCCAGCTGGGGATACGATTTTGTATGTCTTTGCAAGGGTGTTTGAAACATTCTGCGGAGTCTTTGTTGCTATACTCGTTAATTCTGATGTAGACATGGTTCGCGAGTGGTTGAAAAATAAAAATGAAAAAAATTGAGTCTTAATGTCATATTTCCTGACATATGGGGTTGACAGTTTAGAATTTTCAGACTATAATAATTATCGGAAGGAGGTCATCATGAAAGAAAAAGAACTCAGACGTTCCATGGCGGTTTTTCCCATTGGGACAGTAATGAAATTGACCGATTTAACAGCACGTCAGATTCGTTATTATGAGGATCAAGGGTTAATAACCCCAGAACGTACTTCAGGTAACCGTCGTATGTTTTCGTTGAACGATATGGATCGATTGCTTGAAATTAAAGATTTCCTTGACGAGGGGCTAAATATTGCGGCTATCAAGCGTGAATACGCGGATAGACAAGATAAAGCACTTCAAAAGCAGAAGTCTTTAACTGATGCTGATGTTCGTCGAATCTTACAAGATGAACTCCGAAACCAAGGTCGTTTTTCGGCCCCATCACAGTACATTAGCAATTGGCGCATTTAAATAAGCGCCGCTCGGTTATTTCGGTTTTAAAAGGAGACCTAAATTCATGACTATTACAGCAGCTGACATCCGTCGCGAAGTCAAAGAAAAAAATGTTACATTTTTACGCTTGATGTTCTCAGATATCGCTGGAACATTGAAAAACGTAGAAATCCCAGCAACTGACGAACAACTTGACAAAGTATTGTCAAACAAAGCAATGTTCGATGGTTCTTCAATCGAAGGTTTTGTACGTATCAACGAATCTGATATGTTCTTGCACCCAGATCTTGATACATGGACAGTGTTCCCTTGGGGTGGTGAAAATGGTGCTGTTGCAGGTTTGATCTGTGATATCTACACTCCAGAAGGTGAACCATTCGCAGGTGACCCACGTGGTAACTTGAAACGTGCACTTCGTCACATGGAAAAAGTTGGTTTCAAATCATTTAACCTTGGTCCAGAACCAGAATTCTTCTTGTTCAAATTGGATGAAAAAGGTGAACCAACTCTTGAAGTAAACGACCGCGGTGGTTACTTTGACCTTGCACCAACTGACCTTGCAGATAACACTCGTCGTGAAATCGTTAATGTTTTGACTGAAATGGGATTTGAAGTTGAAGCAAGTCACCACGAAGTTGCGATTGGTCAACACGAAATCGACTTTAAATATGCTGATGTTTTGAAAGCATGTGATAACATTCAAATTTTCAAACTTGTTGTTAAAACAATTGCTCGTAAACACGGTCTTTACGCTACATTCATGGCTAAACCTAAATTCGGTATCAACGGTTCAGGTATGCACTGTAACATGTCATTGTTTGACTACGATGGAAATAATGCATTCTTTGATACTGAAGATCCAAAAGGTATGCAATTGTCTGAAACAGCATATTACTTCCTTGGCGGTTTGATGAAACACGCTTATAACTACACTGCAATCATGAACCCAACTGTAAACTCATACAAACGTTTGGTTCCTGGTTATGAAGCACCAGTTTACATCGCATGGGCTGGACGTAACCGTTCACCACTTATCCGCGTACCTGCATCACGTGGAATGGGTACTCGTTTGGAACTTCGTTCAGTTGACCCAACTGCTAACCCATATCTTGCTCTTGCTGTCCTTCTTGAAGCAGGTCTTGATGGTATTGAAAACAAAATTGAAGCACCAGCTCCAGTTGAATCAAATATCTACATCATGACTCAAGAAGAACGTAAAGAAGCTGGAATTCGTGATCTTCCATCAACATTGCACAATGCCGTTAAAGCATTGCAAGATGATGAAGTGGTTAAAGCTGCTCTTGGAAATCACATCTTTACAAACTTTGTGGAAGCTAAGAAAATTGAATGGTCAAGCTATGCGGCCTTTGTTTCACAATGGGAAATCGACAACTATCTAGATCTTTACTAAGAAGTAGTAGTAAGTAAGACAGCTTCTAGCTGTCTTTTTTTTTCCAAAAAATACCACATTCTAAATAGAAAGTTTAAATAAGAGCTATTCTAATTAGAGAGAATGTGGTATAATGTGAAGTAAATATTCTGAATAATTAGACTATTTTAGTCTATTTTAGACTATTTGTATTAATGATAGGAGTAAGAGCTATGAATGAAAGTGCTTTGAGGGCGCAGCAGACAACGCTTTGGGATCCATCTTTTGAATCAGATGCCTGTGGGATGGGGTTTGTTGCACAACTCGATGGTGAAGCAAGTCATACTTTGATTGATTATGCCTTGACAATGTTGACACGTATGAATCACCGTGGTGGTACAGGTGCAGAGCCTGATACTGGTGATGGTGCCGGAATGTTGCTTGCTTTGCCAGATGAATTTTTCCAAGTAAAAGCAAAAGAAGCAGGTTATGATTTACCTAACAAAGGTGACTACGCTGTTGCACAACTATTTTTACCTCAAGATACTGAGGCTAAAGATAGCCTTCTAGAAGCAGTTAAAGCAGAAATTAAATCAGCTGGTTTCCATGTCTTGATGACTCGTGATGTGCCATTCAATTATGACAATTGTGGTCCAGCGGCACAAGAAATTATGCCAAGTTTTGTACAAGTTTTTGTTAAAAAACCTGATGATACTAAAGCTGGTCGTGATTTTGAAGACAAATTGTTCCGCTTGCGTCGTCAACTTGAAAAGAGCTTTTCATCTGATGAATTTTTCATCTGTTCTCTTTCAAGCAAAACAATTGTGTATAAAGGGATGCTTCATGCCTTTCAAGTAGGGCTATTCTACCCTGACTTGCAAGATGAACATTTTAAATCACACATTGCATTGACACACTCACGTTTCTCTACAAATACTTTCCCATCTTGGGATCGTGCACAACCATTCCGTTTCTTGGCTCACAATGGTGAAATCAATACCCTTCGTGGTGCAGAAAACTGGATGCACAGCCACCAGATTGAAGTTTATAATGAAGAAAACTCAGATTCTGCCAAGTTGGAAAACTGTTTAGAGTATCTTTATCGCAATGGCCGTGATATTCCACAAAGTTTATTGATGATGGTGCCAGAAGCTTGGGGTGATGAATCAGGTCTTCCTGATGATCTTAAAGCATTTTATGAATATGCATCAAGTTTTGTGGCTCCGTGGGATGGTCCAGCTGCTCTTGTCTTTACAGATGGTGATATGGTTGGTGCTCGTTTGGACCGTAATGGATTGCGCCCTAGCCGTTATTCATTGACAAAAGATAACTTCTTAATCTGTTCAAGTGAATCTGGTGTTGTTGACCTTGAACCAAGTCGCGTTATCGAAAAAGGTGTGCTTGGACCTGGTAACATGATGTTGATTGACACAACTTCTGGTAAATTGATGCGTAATGAAGAAGTCAAAGCCTACTATGCTGCACAACATCCATACAAAGAATGGGTTGAAGAAAATATTGCACATCTTAATGACTTTGAAGCTTCAGAATTAACTCAAGAAACAAATGACATTGAAACAATGTGGAAAGCTTACGGATATAATGAAGAAGTTATTCGTACAGTTATCCTCCCAATGTCTGAAAAAGGTGAAGAACCTGTTATTTCTATGGGATTTGATAGCCCACTAGCAGTTCTTTCTAATAAGAGTCAATCTATTTTCACTTTCTTTAAACAACAATTCGCCCAAGTTACAAACCCACCAATCGATGCGATTCGTGAACAAATTGTCGTTTCAACAAGTGTTTACCTCGGTGGTGATGGTAACTTCAAAGCTGATGGTGCTGATAACTGTGTCAAAGTTAAAATTGATAGTCCAGTTCTTTCAAGCGAAGATTTTGCCAAAATCGCTAACTTGCAAGACGAACGTTATCGTGCAACAACTCTCTCAACAGTTTACGATGTTGTTGAACCATCACATAATCGTTTGCAACGTGCGTTAGAAAATCTTTTCAAAGCAGCTGAAAAAGCTGTTGATAATGGTAGCAAGATTATCATTCTTTCAGACCGCAATGTAAAAGAAAACCAAACAACAATCCCAATGCTTTTGGCTGTTTCTGGTTTGAATAACTACATGGTTGTCAAAGGAAAAGCTAGTCAATTCTCAATCGTTGTGGATACGGCAGAAGCTATTGAAGTTCACCATTTTGCAACTTTAGTTGGTTATGGTGCTGCAGCCGTTCACCCTTATGGTGCTTATGCAACATTGAAAGAATACGGTAAAGATGAAACAGCATTTGAAAAATACCGTAAAGCAGCTGAAAAAGGTATCGTTAAAGTTATGAGCCGTATGGGGATTTCGACAATCCTTGGTTACAAAGGGGCTCAATTATTTGAAGCAGTTGGTCTTTCAGACTCAGTTGTTAACAAATACTTTACAGGTACGGTAACTCGTATCGGCGGATTGTCACTTGATCAAATTGAAAAAGAATATCTTCAACGTATGGAAGATGCATTTGGTCCTCGTCGTGGTGATTATTTGCAAAGTGGCGGTATCTATCAATTTAAAGCAGATGGTGAATACCACCTCTTCAATCCACATACAATCTACAATTTCCAACAAGCTGTTCGTAAAGGAGATTACAAACTCTTCAAAGAATACACTGCTGAATTGGATAAAGAAGCCTTGTCAACTCCGACGACACTTCGTTCAATCTGGGAATTTAAATCAGATCGTCCAAAAGTTGACCTTTCTGAGGTTGAACCAGCAGAAGCAATTGTTAAACGTTTCAAAGTTGGTGCCATGAGTTTTGGTTCGCTTTCTAAAGAAGCGCACGAAACAATCGCTGAAGCAATGAACTCAATTGGAGCTAAATCTAACTCTGGTGAAGGTGGGGAAAACCGTAATCGTTTCAAAGTACAGCCAGATGGTCGTAACTTGAACTCTAAGATTAAACAAGTCGCTTCAGGTCGTTTTGGTGTTAATGCTGAATACCTTATGTCTGCTGAAGAAATCCAAATCAAATTGGCACAAGGTGCAAAACCTGGTGAAGGTGGCCAATTGCCTGGTCAAAAAGTCTTCCCATGGGTTGCTGAAATTCGTGGTGCAACGCCTGGTGTGCGTTTGATTTCACCACCACCTCACCATGATATCTACTCAATCGAAGATTTGGCTCAATTGATTTATGACCTTAAAGCTATTAATCCTTACGCTAAAATCAATGTTAAATTGGTTTCAAGTACTGGTGTTGGTACAATCGCTACAGGTTGTGTAAAAGCTGGTGCTGATAAGGTTGTTATCTCTGGTTATGATGGTGGTACAGGAGCTTCTCCTCGTAACTCTGTTCGTGATGCTGGTCTTCCATGGGAAATGGGATTGGCTGAAGCTCATCAAACATTGTCACTTAATCGTCTTCGTCAACGTATGACGCTTGAAACAGATGGTAAATTGATGACAGGTCGTGATGTTGCCATTGCCACACTTCTTGGTGCAGAAGAATATTCATTTGCAAGTTTGACATTGATTTCAATTGGTTGTGTCATGATGCGTGTATGTTCTCTTAATACTTGTCCTGTTGGTGTTGCAACACAAAATCCAGAACTTCGTAAACACTTTGCTGGTAAACCTGAACATGTTATCAACATGATGATGTTTATGGCAGAAGAATTGCGTGAATACATGGCTGAGCTTGGTTTCCGTTCTGTTGATGAAATGGTTGGACATTCAGAAATCTTGAAAGCTAAATTTGTTCCAAAAGGTAAAGCTAAATCACTTGATTTCTCTCGTATGCTTGGAACAGCTTATCCAATTGAACGTAAGACAGAAGATCCATTTGCTGAAGCACGTCAATGGAAAGAATTGGATGGATTTGCCAAAGCCGCTGTCGATAGTGGTACAAGCGTAACAGTTAAAGAATCAATCAACAATGTTCAACGTGCTGTTGGAGCTCGTATGGCAGGTTGGATGGCTGAACGTTATGGTAACTACTCAGTTGAACCTGGTTTGATTAAGTACGAATACACTGGTATTGCTGGTCAATCATTTGCAAGCTTTATTACTCAAGGTATGGAATTGACTTTGGTTGGTGAAGCCAATGACTATATTGCTAAATCTATGTCAGGTGGACGTTTGATTGTGAAACCACCACATGATGCTGCTTATGATATTGAAAATTCACCAATTGTTGGTAACGTTGCCCTCTTTGGTGCGGTCAAAGGTGAAGCTTACTTCGCTGGTCGTGCTGGTGAACGTTTCTGTGTTCGTAACTCAGGTGCGAAAGTTGTTGTTGAAGGTGTCGGAGCTCACGGTTGTGAATACATGACAGGTGGTGTTGCGGTTATCCTTGGTACAACAGGTCGTAACTTCGCTGCTGGTATGAGTGGTGGTGTTGCTTACGTTTACGATGCTGATGGCGATTTCGCTGAAAAAGTTAACCGTCAAATGGTTGACCTTTACAAAGTTGGTGAAACACGTGGTGACGATGTTTTGGTGGATATGATTCAAAAACACTACGAATACACTGGTAGTGCCAAAGCTAAACGTTTGCTTGACAACTGGGCACAAGAAGTTGATAAATTTGTCAAAGTTTACCCAACTGAGTTCCACGAAATCAATAACATTGAGTATGCTCTTGCTAATACTGGTCTAGAAGGTGACGAACTTGAATTGCGTACTTTCGAAATTGCAACTGGTGGAGCTGAAACAGCAGCAGAAAAAGAAGAGCTTCTCGCACAAGTAACAGGGGGTAAATAAAATGGCTAATCCGTTTGGATTTTTGAAATATGATCGAAAAGACAATCCGTTTCGTCCTGTTGCTGAACGCATCTTGGACTTTGAAGAATTACAAGTTCCATTAACAGCAGAAGAGCGCCAAAAGCAAGCTGCGCGTTGCATGTCTTGTGGGATTCCTTTCTGTCACTCAGGACAATTTTACGGTGGTGGACGTGCAGTTTCAGGTTGTCCAAATGACAATTTGATTCCTGAATGGAATGATTTACTATACAAAGGTGACTATAAGCGTGCATTTGAGCGTTTATCACGCACTAATCCGTTTCCAGAGATGACTGGACGTGTTTGTCCAGCTCCATGTGAAAAAGGCTGTACAGAGGGCCTCAATGGCTCTGGTGTTACTATCCATGATAACGAACGTTTTATCATCGATACAGCCTTTGAAAATGGTTGGGTAGAAGAATCAGGTCGTCCAGCATTTCGTACAGGATTTAAAATTGCCGTTATTGGTTCAGGTCCTGCGGGCCTTTCAACAGCATGGCGTCTTAACAAACTTGGTCACAGTGTTACAGTTTATGAACGTAGTGATCGCTTTGGTGGACTTTTGATGTACGGTATTCCAAATATGAAGTTGGATAAAGAAGTTGTTCAACGTCGTATTGATCTTATGGAAAAACTTGGTATCAATTTTGTTGCCAATACAGAAGTTGGACGTGATATTACTGCAGATGATTTGTTGAAAGAATATGACCGTGTAGTTCTTGCCACTGGTGCTAGTGTGCCACGTGATTTGGATGTTCCTGGTCGTCACTTGACTGGTATTCGATTTGCAGTTGATTTCTTAACAGAAACAACTAAAAATGTTCTTGCATCTGATAACAAAAAACTTGGTCCAACACTTGAAGGAAAACATGTTCTTGTTATCGGTGGTGGTGATACTGGTAATGACTGTATCGGTACAGCGGTTCGTTTAGGTGCAGCAAGCGTTAAACAGCTTGAAATCACTCCAGAACCACCAGAAAAACGCTTACCAACTAATCCATGGCCACAATATCCAATGATCAAACGCGTTGGATATGGACAAGAAGAAGCTAACTATGTTCAAGATACTGAATTGACAACTTATGCAACATCAACAACAGAATTTATTGGTGCTGATCGTGGCCAAGTCATTGCTGCGAAAACTATCAAAGTTGGTCCTGGTTTCAAACCAATCGAAGGTACCGAAGAAACGATTAAAGCTGACCTTGTTTTGTTAGCAATGGGATTCACTGGTGCTGAAAAATCACTCTTTGAACAATTTGGTGTCCAAAGTGTTTATGATGATTATTCAACTAACAACGATCGTGTCTTTGTTGCTGGTGATGCTCGTCGTGGTCCAAGTCTTGTCATTTGGGGAATCCGTGAAGGACGTAAGGCTGCTGAACAAATCGACCAAGGCCTTCGTGTCATGGTTGCTCAATAATGAATTAATCTAAGCGTTTAACACACTTTCTTGTTTTCAATCATAAAAAAACTGTCCATTGGGCAGTTTTTTTGTAACGTTCATTTTGCAAATTGAGATTTCGTGAAATATAACGCTTACAATCCTTTATATAATTTGTAATATTGGCTTGCTATACTAGTGTTCATAAAGGGAGGAAGATTTTTATGAATTATAAAACAAAATTAGTTCTAGCTACGGCGACATTGTCAGGTGCTTTGCTATTTTCACAAGTAAATGTAAAAGCAGATACTTACACCTTGCAAAGTGGTGATTCATTTTATAGTGTGGCGCAGATGTATGGACTGAGTGTTTATGATTTAGCAGCCTTAAATGGTATGTCGATTTATGACACTATTGTTCCTGGGCAAGTGCTACAGATACCTGATAAGACACCAATTGATCCATTTGTGACTAATTTGTTAACATCAAGTAGGAATTCTGAGGCAAGCCAAACTGATGTGCCAGCGTCAAAGCAGGACAGCTCGACTAATACTTACCCTGTTGGGCAATGCACTTGGGGTGTTAAGCAGGTAGCTACTTGGGCAAGTAATTGGTGGGGAAATGCTGGCGATTGGGCAGCCAATGCCGCTTCACAAGGTTATGTGGTTGGGACACAGGCTGAAGTAGGAGCTATTGTCTGCTGGACTGATCCTGATAGTTATGGGCATGTGGCTTACGTGACAGCTGTAAATGCCAGTGGGCAAATCCAAGTTTTAGAATCTAATTATGGCAATAAACAATGGATTGATAATTATCGTGGTTGGTTTGATCCAACAAAGAGTAACACTGCTGGAACAGTCAGCTATATCTATCCAGAAAGTTATTAACAAGATAGAATAAGTCTGGAAAAATTCCAGGCTTTTTTATTTCTGTGGATAAGTTGTTGATAAAAAGCTAGTTGATGTGATCAACTAGCTTTTTGATTATTTATCATCTGGTGTGAGAATCATTGGAATAATGATTGGTTCACGTTCAGTTTTTTCGTATAGGAATGGACGAAGCGCGTTAACGATAGCACCGTTAACAGATTGGATACTTGCATCTTTGTTTTTCAAAGCAATGCGGATAGCATTGAAGAGAACACGTTGACTTTCGCGAATAAGGTCACCAGATTCACGCATGTAGATAAATCCACGACTAAGAATGTCTGGACCTGCCAAAATCATTTGGCTATCAAAGTCAACAGTAGCAACGGCAAGAACAACACCGTCTTCAGATAAATCACGGCGGTCACGAAGTACGGCAGCACCGATATCTCCGATACCATTACCATCAACATAGATATCCTGGGCGTTAAAGTGTCCAGCACGACGAGCTGAGTTAGCTGTAAGAGCTAGCACATCACCGTTTTCCATGATGAAGATATTGTCTTTTGGCACACCTGTGTCCATCGCTAAACCAGCGTGGATTTTAAGCATGCGGTATTCACCGTGAACTGGCATGAAGAATTTTGGTTTCATCAAGCGGAGCATAAGTTTTTGCTCTTGTTGTCCACCGTGACCAGATGTGTGGATATTGTTAACTTTTCCGTGGATAACTTCTACACCAGCTTCTTGGATAGTGTTGATAAGTTTGTTAACACTTGTTGTATTACCAGGAATTGGGCTAGAAGAGAAGATGACAGTATCGCCAGGTTGTAGTGTAACTTGACGGTGTGTACCATTAGCAATACGTGCTAGCGCAGCCATTGATTCACCTTGGCTACCTGTACACATAATCAAGATTTCACTAGCGTGGTAGTCTTTGATTTCGCTTGGTTCGATAAATGTTCCTTTTGGAACTTTGATGTAACCAAGTTCAATACCATTTACAATGGCTTTTTCCATTGAACGTCCGAAGACTACGATTTTACGTCCAGTTTTAACAGCTGCTTCGGCAGCTTGTTGGAGACGGAAGATGTTTGAGGCAAATGACGCAAAGATAATACGTCCGTGGATACCTTCAATAATCTTCATAATAGATTGTCCAACAACTTTTTCTGAGTTTGTAAAGGTTGGAATTTCTGCGTTAGTAGAATCAGATAGCAAACATAGGACGCCATCCTCACCAAGTGCAGCCATGCGGTGGATATCTGCTGGTTCACCAACCGGTGTCCAGTCAAATTTGAAATCCCCTGTGCAGACAATTTTACCTTGTGGTGTGTGGATAACGATTCCTAGAGGTTCCGGAATTGAGTGGGTTGTACGGAAGAATGTAACGCTAAGGTTTTTAAAAGTCAACTCTGTATTGGCGTTGATTTCATAAAGTTTAGCGTCACGTAAAAGTCCGTGTTCTTCCAATTTTCCTTTGATAAGTGAAAGCGCAAGTGGTCCAGCATAAATTGGAATATTGGCTTGCTTCAAAAGGAAAGGAATCCCACCAATGTGGTCTTCGTGCCCGTGAGTAATCACAAGGCCTTTAATGCGATCGATATTGTCAACGATATATGAATAGTCTGGAATAACGTAGTCAATACCGAGCAAATCGTCTTCTGGGAATTTGATACCAGCATCTACGATAATGATTTCATCTTGATATTCAATACCGTAAGTGTTTTTACCAATTTCTCCGAGACCACCAATCGCATAAACCCCAACTTCTTCGGGTTTTAAATTGATTTGTGACATGTTATAACTCCGTTAATTTAAAGGCACCTGTTTCTTTTTCGTAGGCTAAGTGTTTGTCTGAAAGAAGTTCAATGTATTCAACGTTGTAAGGTGTTTTTGCCTCTACAAGTTCACGAGTTTTGATACGTCCTTCAAGTTCGTTAGCTGCGTCAATTTCTAAATAAAGAGCTTTAGTTTGTTCGCGGCGTGGGTTACGTTCTTTTGTTTCTTGATAAAAAACTTTATAAATCATAGTTTTTTCCTTTCTTGATATACCTGTGGTTAATCAAACTACACAAAACACGTCAACTAGCTTGTACATACTTGCTACTTGACCAGTTCTTATTAAATTTTTTCTGAGTAATTGATTTAACCTTGATTCGTTGCAATTATTAAAATTATATCATAAAATAAGAAGTATAATCAAGTGAGGGAATTTAAATGATGAAAGTTTTAGCCTTTGATACATCAAGTAAGGCTTTGTCTGTTGCCATCTTGGATGGTGAAAATTTACTAGCCGATGTAACGGTCAATATTAAGAAAAATCACAGCATTAATTTGATGCCTGCGATTGATTTTTTGATGAAAGCAGTTGATTTAAAACCAACTGATTTGGATAGAATTTCAGTAGCTCAAGGTCCAGGTTCATATACTGGTCTTCGTGTGGCAGTTGCGACTGCTAAAACGCTAGCTTATACGTTGAATATTGAATTGGTAGGTGTTTCTAGTCTTTATGCACTTGCTGCTACAGCTGATTTTGATGGCTTAGTTGTCCCAGTGATTGATGCTCGTCGTAACAATGTTTATGCTGGTTTTTACAAAGACGGTCAATCTGTTAAAGACGACCAACACATGAACTTTGCCGATGTTCTTGAAGCGGTTAAGGACGAAGAAGCTGTTATGTTTGTTGGTGAAGTTGCTAATTTCAGCAATCAAATTGCTGAGAGTCTTCCGCAAGCTAAGGTTCTTTCTGTTTTGCCGTCAGCTTATGCTATTGGTAGACGTGGTCAAGAGTTACAACCAGTTGATGTGGATAGCTTTGTGCCAAGTTATCTAAAACGTGTTGAAGCAGAAGAAAATTGGCTTAAAACACACACAGAAAATCCAAGTGCAAATTACGTCAATCGCATCTAATATGAAAGATTTACAAGCAAGTGTTACTGCTGTTTATGAGATATTGTCAGATGTTTACCTAGTATCTCCGTGGTCTGAAAAGCAGATTTTATCAGACATGCAACAGGATAATGTTGATTACTTTTTTGTCAAAAAAGATGAAAAAGTTGTAGGATTTTTAGCCATTTCACAATTGGCTGGGGAACTAGAAATTACAAATATTGCCATAAAAAAAGCTTATCAAGGACATGGCTTAGGTAGCCAATTACTGGCTAATCTGGACCATGTTGATTTTCCGATTTTCTTGGAAGTGAGAGCGTCAAATACTCCTGCACAAGCTTTGTATGAGAAATTTGGTTTTGACATTATTGGCAAGCGTAAGCAATATTATCATGAACCAGTAGAAGATGCGATTATCATGAAGCGCGAAGGTAAATACGAGGTAATTAATCGATGAAAGATAGATATATTTTAGCCGTGGAGAGTTCTTGTGATGAGACAAGTATTGCGGTTTTAAAAAATGACAGTGAGATTTTAAGTAACGTCATCGCAAGCCAAATCGAAAGTCATAAGCGTTTTGGTGGTGTCGTGCCTGAAGTAGCTAGTCGTCACCATGTTGAAGTAATTACAACTTGCTTTAAGGATGCTTTGGAAGCTGCAGGCATTGAAGTTAGCGACTTAGATGCGGTTGCAGTCACTTACGGACCTGGTTTGGTTGGTGCGATTCTGGTTGGAATGGCGGCTGCTAAAGCTTTTGCTTGGGCTAACAATTTGCCATTGATTCCAGTCAACCACATGGCAGGACACTTAATGGCGGCGCGTGAAGTAAAAGAACTTCAATACCCATTGATGGCTTTATTGGTTTCTGGTGGTCACACAGAACTTGTCTATGTGTCTGAACCAGGTAATTATAAGATTGTTGGTGAAACACGTGATGATGCTGTAGGTGAAGCTTATGACAAAGTTGGTCGTGTGATGGGCTTGACTTACCCAGCGGGACGTGAAATAGACCAATTGGCACATAAAGGAAAAGATATCTATGATTTCCCACGTGCGATGATTAAAGAAGACAATCTTGAGTTTTCATTCTCAGGGTTGAAATCAGCCTTTATTAATCTCCATCATAATGCGGCTCAAAAAGGTGAAACTCTTTCAAATGAAGATTTGTCAGCATCATTCCAAGCAGCTGTCTTAGATGTTTTAATGGCTAAAACCAAAAAAGCTTTGGAGAAATATCCAGTTAAAACCCTTGTAGTAGCAGGTGGTGTGGCGGCAAACCAAGGGCTTCGTGAACGTTTAGCAGATGAAATCACAGAAGCAGAAGTTGTCATTCCCCCACTACGTCTATGTGGTGATAATGCGGGAATGGTTTCACTAGCTGCAGCTATTGAATACGACAAAGGACATTTTGCAGGACTTGATTTAAATGCCAAACCAAGTCTAGCCTTTGATACATTGGATTAAATATAAATAAGCTCCTGAAAATTTCAGGGGCTTTTGATTTATTACCAGGTTTAGTAGTTTAATTTTGACATGAGTTTTTCGAGCTGAGCAACTTCATCTGTGGATAAGTTTGATAATAGCAAATCAGATTGTTGCTGTTCATATTCATGAAGTTGTGGATAAATGTCCATGGCTTTTTCTGTTGGGTAAACACGCTTGATTTTTTGATTAACAGAATCTTTCTTTAATTCAAAATAGCCAAGCTTAACAAGTTTTTTGATGGTTCTAAAGGCTGTTGTGCGATCAATTTGGACATTATCAGCTAATTCCCCTAAAAACATACCAGGTTGTTCACAGATACGAATGATATAGATATAAAGGTTATTATTTAAGCCAAATTCTTTAAAGTGATTGTTAGAATCTATTTGAATAGTACGCGTAATGGCACCAATAGTACGAATGATTTTAAACATTTTATCTCCTCGAATAAATTTTATCAAAAAATTATTGCATTTACAATAAAATGTGCTATAATATGAGAAATATTATTGCAAATACAATTAAATAAAAGGGGAGAGTTTATGGAAATCAGAATTTTTGAGCCAAAATTTAATCAGTCAGTAAAAGAGATGATTTTAGATATTCAACAAAATGAATTTCTACTTCCAATCACGCTATCTGATCAACCTGATTTATTGAATATTGAACGTTCATACCAAAATAAAGGTGGACAGTTTTGGGTGGCTGTGGATAGCAGCAGTGGTCATGTAATTGGATGTCTTGGTTTAGTTGCACTTAGAGATGGGAATGTTGCTTTAAAGAAAATGTTTGTTGCAAAACCTTATCGAAAATTAGGTTTAGGGAAAAAGTTATTAGAAGAATTTATTACTTATTGTTATGAAAATAGTAAAAAGGCGATATTTCTTGGAACAACATCAGATTTTGAAGCTGCTCAATATTTTTATCAAAAATCTGGATTTAAAGAAATTACTTCGGCAGATTTACCTGAAGATTTTCCACGTTTAACTGTGGATAACCGTTATTACACTTATTACATTAACTAAAAAAGCAGACTACGTCTGCTTTTTTGGTGATAAAAACTTTTTTCTTTCTAGATATATTACCAGCTGGCTTTTGTGACCCCTGGGATTTTTCCTTCGTGAGCAAGATTACGGAAGTTGATACGGCTCATGCCAAATTTTCGCATGTAAGCATGAGGACGACCGTCAATGCGGTCACGGTTTTTCAAGCGATTTGGATTTGAGTCACGTGGTAATTTACGAAGGGCTTCGTAATCACCTTTAGCTTTTAGTTCGCGACGCAAGTCTGCGTATTGTTCAATGAGTTTTAATTGTTTATTGTATCTAGCGATTTTTGATTTTTTAGCCATAATATCTCCTTTTAGTTAACTGGTTAACAAAATTAATTATAACACTTTTGGATTAAGAATCAAACAAAAAACCTTAACTAGTTAAATATTTTTTAAAAAATATAAAAAAGAAATCCAAAATTGGATTTCTCAACAATTGTTAATAATGTAAACTTCCAGCAACCCAGCCTGTGCACAAGGCAACCGTGATATTAAAACCACCTGTGTGGGCATTGATATCAAGGACTTCGCCAGCAAAGTGCAAGCCTGGAACTTGCTTGCTTTCAAGAGTTTTAGGATTGATTTCTTTTAAGTCAACGCCGCCTTTGGTTACAAAGGATTTTGCGAGAGACATTTTTCCAGCGACCTTGATTGGTAAAGCTTTTATCTTATCCACAAGCTCTTTTTCTTGATTTGGGGTCAGTTGTTTGACTTTTTCAGGAAATGGCTGAGCAAAAAAGTTTGCTAAGCGCTCAGGGACAAGCATTTTAAGAGTATTCTTAAGTGATTTTTCACGATGTTCTTCTAAAAATGCAAGAAGGTCTTCTGTGGATATATTGGGGATAACATCGAGTGTGATAGTTTCTCCACCTTTAATAAAACTAGACATGCGAAGCGCAGCGGGTCCAGATAGTCCAAAGTGGGTAAAGAGTAAATCATGTGTAATGTGATGTTTCCCATAAGATAGGTTGATATCGCTCAGAGAAATTCCCTGAAGTTCCTTGTGTGGAAAATCTGTTAATAAAGGACTTTCTGCTGCTTCAAGTTCGGTTAAGTTTAACTTGAAGTGACGAGCGATTTCATAGCCAAATCCAGTCGAACCAGTTGATGGATAAGCTTTCCCACCAGTTGTGACAATGAGTTTTTTACAGACAAACTCATCTGAAGCAGATTTGATGTGGAAAAGGTTATCGATTTTTTTCACAGAAACGACTTCGGTATTTGTTAAAACGGTGCCTCCTAGTTCGCTAATTTTATGTGCTAGAGCATCGATGATTGTTTTGGATTTATCAGTTTTTGGGAAGACGCGCCCATGGTCTTCAACTTTTAAAGCAACGCCATTTTCTTCAAAGAATCGCATGATATCATGGTTGTCAAATTGTGAAAAGACACTATATAGAAAACGCCCATTGCCAGGGATGCCTTCCATCAGGTCGTCAATAGTACCGTTATTTGTGACGTTACAACGACCGCCACCTGTACCAGCTAATTTTTTGCCGAGGCGTTTATTTTTTTCAATCAGTAATGTTTTGTAGCCATAATAGCTGCTGGAAATAGCAGCCATCATTCCAGCAGGTCCCCCGCCGATGATAATTGTATCGTATTGTTTCATATAATCATTGTAGCATAAAATATTTCTATCCCGTAGTCAAATGCTAATAGATATTTTTGAAATAGAGTAGCGAGTTTACAGAAAATGACAGAAAGTTGACACGATTGCAAAAAAAGCCTATCAATTCAAGCTTTAAGCAGTCAAGTAACTGGCTAAAAATTGACAATCAAGTGTTCATGTGTTATCCTTTTCATAAGTATTTCAATGTAAAAGAGGATATTATGGCAATCGAGAAAACAGTTAGTGAAATTGCTGAGATTCTAGGAGTTAGCCGCCAAGCGGTTAATAATCGTGTTAAGAATCTCCCAGAAGAAGATGTAGATAAAAATGAAAAAGGTGTTACAGTAGTTAATCGTAGCGGCTTGATCAAATTAGAGGAAATCTATAAAAAAACTATTTTTGAAGATGATCCAATTGACGAAGAAACAAAACAACGTGAACTTTTGGAAATTTTAGTTGATGAAAAAAATACAGAGATTACACGTCTCTATGAACAACTAAAAGCTAAGGACAAACAATTGGCTTCAAAAGATGAGCAACTTCGTGTTAAAGATGTTCAAATCGGTGAGAAAGACAAGCAACTAGATCAACAACAACAATTGACACTAGCTGCTATGGAAGATAGCAAACGTCTTCAACTTGAACTTAATGAAGCTAAGGCTGAGTTTGAAGAAATTCAAACAAAAACAGAAGAAGCTATTCAAGAGCAAGAAGAACAAGCAGCCACTCCGAAAGGATTATTTGCTCGTCTCTTTGGTAAAAAATAGGCTTATTAGGCGGAGCTGGGACGAAAGTTCCAGCTTGTTTTATAAAGAAATGATGATGTTTTTAGGGAGGAATTATGGAAAAGCTATCTGAGTATATTTCCTTTGACTTGGAATTTAATACTGTTGCTGAGATCAGTCACATCATTCAGGTTTCTGCTGTAAAATTTCGAGATGGTGTAGAAGTTGACAACTTTGACACTTACGTTTACACAGATGTTCCTTTACAATCTTTTATTAATGGCTTAACAGGTATTACATCTGAAAAAATTGCGAACGCTCCAAAGTTGGATAAAGTCTTGGCGGATTTTAAAGATTTCGTAGGTGAGACAGCTCTAGTTGGTTATAATGCCTTGAAATCTGACTTGCCTCTTTTAGCTGAGAATGATTTAGACTTGACAGAGCTTTACAAGGTTGATCTTTATGATGAAGCTTATGAACGTCGTAGTTCTGATTTGAATGGAATTGCAAATCTTAAGTTGACAAGCGTTGCTGATTTTTTAGGAATTTCTGGACAAGGGCATAATTCTTTGGAAGATGCTCGTATGACAGCTCTAGTCTATGAAAAATTTATGGAATTTGATGAGAATAAATCTTATCTGAATCAGCAAGAAGAAGAGCATGGTGACAATCCATTTGCTGCTTTGGGTGGCTTTTTCGATTAAGAGCTTAGCTATTTTTCAAAGAAGGAAAAATCATCTAGGGTAACCTCTTGCTTGTGACCTTAGGTTATGTCCTATAATGAGGGCAGAAAGGAGGTGAAGGAAATGTCTCAGACTTACACAACTGGTGATTTGGCTAAATTGGCTGGTGTTTCGGTTCGCACAGTGCAGTACTACGATAAGCGTGGTATTTTGCTACCGTCACAATTGACAGAAGGTGGTCATCGTATCTATACCGAGAGTGATTTGGAACGGCTACATCTGATATGTTTTTTACGAGAGTTGGATTTTTCGATTGAGCAGATTAAGCGTCTTTTTGCTGAAAAAAATGCCAAGCAGGTTTTAGAACTTCTTCTTGTAGAACATATCAAAGAAACTAAAGAGCAACTTGCAGAAAAGAAAGCTAAACTTGACACTGCTGTAAACTTACTTGACAGAGTTAAGAGCCAGTCTGGACAATCACTAGACTTTTTATCAGACATTTCTCTTACCATGAAAAATCAATTATCTTTGAAAAAGGTCCATCGGAAGATGTTTTTCATCTTTTTGCCTTTAATTATCCTTCAAGTGGGAAGTATAGTATGGGCAATTGTGGCAAGGAATTTTTGGATTTATCTGCTTGCTGAAATCATCATACTACCTTTTGCAATCTGGTTTTCAAAGGTATATGCTCAAAATGTTGCTTACGTTTGCCCAAATTGTCATCACCGATTTCAACCAAATTTTAAAACATTTTTCTTTGCTCCGCATACGCCAAAAACACGAAAACTCACTTGCCCGCATTGTCATGAAAAATCTTATTGTTTAGAAGTTGCAAGTAAATAAAAAGCTCGAACCAAATGGTTCGAGCTTTTTTGATGTTTACTTTAGAATGGCAATTTACCTGCAAAAGCGCCAAGTGTTTTTTGAGTAGCAGCATCAACTTGAGAAAGAGCATCGTTGATAGCTTGTGTTGTCATGTCTTGAAGTGTTTCAATATCGTCTGGATCAACAATAGCATCCTTAAATGTGATGTTTACCAATTTTTTATCACCTGTAAATTCAGCAACAACAAGTTCTTGGGCTGATTTTCCAGTAAAAGTAGTGCTAGCCAATTCAGCTTGTTTTTTCTCCATTTGTTTTTGGAGTTTTTGAGCTTGGCGCATCATGTTTTGCATGTTCATCATAATAATCTAGATTCCTTTCGTAGCGAGGGTTTGAGCCTTTATTAATTTGGAAATTTATCTTGAAAAAGATATTAATATTATAGCATCTTTCCTATAGAACTTAAAGTTTGGAGTTAGGGTTATGATTATTGTTTTTGGTCTGATAAGAGAGGATTTTACAAAAACTTTACAAAAAAAAGGTAATGGATTTGATATTAACTGCTTATAATGACGACTATAAAGATGTTAAAGGAGAAAGCCATGAAAAAATGGAAAATGTTAGCCAGTTTAGCTCTACTTAGTTTGGGAGCAGGTTCAGTCTTATCTGCTTGTGGAAAATCATCTAAAACTGAGTCAGGAACGGGGCAGATTAATGTTGTCTCTCGTGAAGAAGGATCAGGGACACGCGGTGCTTTTGTTGAGCTTTTTGATTTAAAAGGAAAAAATAGTAAAGGCGATACAGTTGATATGACTACATCAAGTGCTATCGTAACGAACTCAACATCGGTCACATTAACGACTGTTGCTGGAGATAAGTCAGCAATTGGTTATGCATCATTAGGTGCTCTTAATGACAGTGTCAAAGTTTTGAATATCGATGGCCAAAAAGCTAGTGTTGAGACAATTAAGGATGGTTCTTATAAGATTTCTCGTCCATTTAATATTGTGACAAAATCAGAAATCAGTAAGTCAGCAAAGGATTTCATGACTTATATCTTAAGTAGTGATGGTCAAAAGATTGTTAAGGATAATGGCTATATTCCTCTTGAGCAAAAAGAGCCTTATCAAACAAGTGTGACTACTGGAAAAGTAGTGGTTTCTGGATCTAGTTCGGTAACTCCAGTTATGGAAAAATTGAAAGAAGCTTATGGCAAAGTTAATCCGGGTGTTAAAGTCGATATTCAACAAAGTGACTCATCAACCGGTATCACTGACACTATTGATGGAACATCGGATATTGGTATGGCTTCTCGCGAATTAGAGGAAGCTGAAAAAGCAAAAGGTGTTTCATCAACTGTTATTGCAATGGATGGCATTGCACTTGTTGTCAATAAGGCTAATGAGGTAGAAAATTTGACCAGCCAACAGGTAAAAGATATCTTTTCTGGCAAAATAACAGACTGGAAAGACTTGACTGATTAAGAGGATGTCATGAATCACAAAAAAGAAAAAATCATGCAGGGGCTATTCTTTTTAACAGCCTGTATTTCAATCGTTTCAGTTTTATTGATATGCATTTTCTTGTTGGCAAATGGACTGCCTGCTATTAAAGAAATTGGCATTAAAAATTTTCTTCTGGGAGAAATTTGGCGTCCATCAAGTAATGAATTTGGCATTTTACCAATGATTGTTGGGTCACTTTATGTGACGCTGGGAGCTTTAATCATAGGGGTTCCGATTGGTATCTTTACGGCAGTTTTTATGGCAAAATTTTGTCCACCTGTTCTTTATAAGCTTTTGAAGTCAGCTATTAATTTAATGGCAGGAATTCCGTCGGTTGTTTATGGTTTCTTTGGTTTAGTTGTCCTTGTTCCCTTTGTGCGTAATTACATTGGTGGCTATGGTATGGGAGTACTAACGGCATCGATTCTTTTGGGGATAATGATTTTGCCAACTATAGTTAGTGTGTCGGAATCAGCGATTAGGGCTGTGCCTAATCATTATTACGAAGGAGGATTAGCTTTAGGAGCTTCTCATGAAAGAAGTATATTTTTTGTGGTACTTCCAGCTGCCAAACGTGGCATATTGGCGTCCGTTATTCTCGGACTTGGTCGCGCTGTTGGAGAGACTATGGCTGTTATTATGGTAGCAGGTAATCAGGCGATTTTACCAAGCTCATTAACCTCAGGGGTTCGAACACTAACAACAAATATTGTTATGGAAATGGGGTATTCATCAGGACTTCATAGGCAAGCTTTGATTGGAACGGCTGTTATTTTGTTTCTGTTTGTCTTGATTGTTAACATTGCTTTTTCATTATTACGGAAAGAGGATTAGTATGAAAAATATCAATCAGAGAAATATCAAACAAAAGATTGACTCTCGTAAAAAAGATCCTCTGTCGATGATTTTATTTTGCATGGTGTATTTGGCAGCCTTCTTAAGTTTTTTAGTTATCACTTTTATTGTCATTTATATTCTAGTTAAGGGTGTACCTCATCTTAGTAAGGGCTTATTTGCTTTAACTTATACGACAGAAAATGTTTCTTTATTACCAGCTTTGATTAACACCTTGTTGATAGCGGTATTGACTCTTTTGATTGCTGTTCCGATTGGAATTGGTGCTTCTATTTACCTAACGGAATACGCTAGAAGGGATAACACATTAGTTTCAATTATTAGGATTGCTACCGAAACACTTTCAGGAATTCCATCGATTATTTATGGTTTGTTTGGGGCACTTTTCTTTGTTAAGTATGCGCATTTTGGTCTTTCTTTGTTATCAGGTGGTATTACGTTAAGTATTATGATTCTTCCCCTAATCATGCGTACAACGGAAGAAGCTTTACTATCTGTTCCTGATGGGTACCGAGAAGGAGCCTTTGCTTTAGGTGCTGGAAAATTACGGACAATTTTTAGAATAGTTTTACCAAGTGCAATACCGGGTATTTTCTCAGGGGTTATTTTAGCAATTGGCCGTATTATCGGAGAATCTGCGGCTCTTATTTTTACAGCTGGAACTGTTGCGGAAGTAGCAAGAAGTGTCTTTAGTTCCTCTAGAACTTTAGCAGTTCATATGTATGCGATATCTGGTGAGGGCTTATATCTTAATCAGACTTATGCAACAGCAGTAGTTCTCTTGGTATTAGTCATTGGTATTAATGTTTTATCTGGTTTTGTGGCTAGACGTCTAGGAAGTGAGATGAGTGATGAGTAAGTTAATTGTTGATAATTTAGATTTATATTATGGTGATTTTCACGCGTTAAAATCGATTGATTTAGAAATTCCAGCAAATGGAATCACAGCTTTTATTGGGCCGTCAGGGTGTGGAAAATCCACCTTGTTAAAAAGTTTGAATCGCATGAATGATTTGGTTAAAGATTGTCGTATCACTGGGAAAGTGATTCTAGATGATGAAGACATTTATCAAGATATTGATATCAACAGATTACGTAAAAAAGTTGGTATGGTATTTCAAAAGCCAAATCCATTTCCAATGAGCATTTACGACAATATTGCCTTTGGACCGAGAACACATGGGATTCACGCGAAGACTCAACTAGATGAAATTGTTGAACGTTCTTTAAAACAAGCAGCAATTTGGGATGAGGTCAAAGATCGTTTGACGAAATCGGCTATGGGTTTATCGGGTGGTCAACAACAACGTCTCTGCATTGCGCGTGCTTTAGCTATTGAGCCAGAAGTTTTATTGATGGATGAACCAACTAGTGCATTGGATCCTATATCAACGTCAAAAATCGAAGATTTGGTGATTGCTTTAAAAGAAAAATATAGCATTGTCATGGTAACTCATAATATGCAACAAGCAGTGAGAATTTCAGATAAGACAGCTTTCTTTCTCATGGGGGAGTTGGTTGAGTGTAATCAAACAAGCCAGCTCTTTTCACTGCCGCAAGATGAAAGAACAGAAAATTATATTACAGGGAGATTTGGATGATTCGTTCAACATTTGAAAATCAGCTGCAAGAGCTAACGAAAAATGTCATCTTGATGGGAGCCTTGTGTGAGGATGTCATTTCAAAATCAGTTCAATTTTTGAAGAAAGATGATTCGTATTTGGTTAACAATGTGGTTAAAACCTACCAGAAAATTGAACGGCTTGAGCGTGATATTGAGGAGCAGTGTTTGAAATTACTCTTACGTCAACAGCCTGTTGCTAAAGATTTAAGGCGAGTTTCAGCAGCATTGAAGATGGTTTATGACATGAAACGTATTGGAGCGCAAGCTGCAGAAATTGGTGAAATTGTGAATCAAGGTCACATTCAACCTGGACCAGAGTTAGAGTATTTGCAAAAAATGGTCGGCCATGTTGTAGGTATGGTAACAACCAGTATTGATGCCTTTGTATACGACAATGAAGAGATGGCAAATCAGGTTGTTCGTTACGACAATACAGTTGACCAAGATTTTGATACAATAAAGGTAAATTTGATGACATATTTTTCAGGCAAAGATGTTGATGGCGAGCATGCTATTGATGTCTTGATGGTAGCTAAATACATTGAACGTATCGGTGACCATACGGTTAATATTGCCAAATGGGTGATTTTTTCCATTACTGGGCAATTAGATGGAGATGACATATGATTTACTGTGTTGAAGACGATGATGATATCCGTGAATTGATGCTATATACTTTAAAAACAGCTGGTTTTGAAGCTCTTGGATTTCCAAACGCTGATGACTTTTGGCAAGCCGTGTCTAGTCAAAAGCCTGATTTGGTTTTATTAGATATTATGTTGCCTGGAAGTGATGGTTTAGCCATTTTAGAAAAGCTAGAAGGAACACCTACGACTGCAGATATTCCAGTCATTATGGCAACAGCCAAAGGAACGGAATACGACAAGGTAAAAGGGCTAGATATGGGAGCCGATGATTATCTTGTTAAGCCTTTTGGCATGATGGAGATGATTTCACGAATTAAGGCTGTTTTGCGTCGAAGTCAAAAAGCACCTGCTCCTAAGCAACTACAGCTTGGAAATTTATCACTAGATGTGGAAAATTATATTGTTAAAAAAGATAATCAAGTGATTCATTTAACTCTGAAAGAGTTTGAACTTCTTGCTCTTTTGCTGAAAAATCCCAATCGTGTATTTACCAGACAAGATCTACTTAAACAAGTCTGGGGAGATGATTTTTTAGGTGAAACGAGAACTGTGGATGTCCATATTGGAACGCTTCGAACAAAACTTGGTGATGCTAGCCATTATATTCAAACGATTCGTGGTGTCGGTTATCGCCTGGAGGATGACAATGGTTAAGAAGATTTTTCGTTCGACGCTTATGGTAACTTTGGGAATTCTCTTTTTAGCAATTATGCTGATTATGGGGGTTCTCTATAGCTATTTTGCTCAAGTACAAAAAGAACAACTTCAGACAGAGACGTCCTTAGTTGCCCAAGGGGTCAATCTTGAGGGAAAAAGCTATTTTAATCACCTTAAGGTATCAGGAGTTCGAATGACTTGGATTGACCATAAAGGAGATGTTCTTTATGATAGTCAGTCTAATGCAAAGAAGATGGATAATCATGCCAATCGGAAAGAATTCAAGGAAGCCTTGGCTGATGGTTATGGAGAAAGCACGCGCTATTCATCTACTTTAACAACTAAGTCCTTGTATTTAGCACAGCGTCTTGATGACGGAACGGTTATCCGATTATCAGTGACACAGCACAGCTTATTATTACTGTATATTCGCATGTTTCAACCATTTGCCTTGATTATCATATTAGCTATTGCTTTATCAATCTGGGTTGCGCGATATACTGCCAAACGTATTGTGGCTCCTCTAAATGATTTAGATCTAGATCAGCCACTGCAAAATGAAGCTTATGATGAAATTTCTCCTTTGTTAAGACGAATTGATCATCATCAAAAAGCGTTGAGTAAGCAAGAAGCCTTGTTAAACCAGAAAAAAGAAGAATTTGATACCATCATTTCAAAAATTAAAGAAGGTATTATTTTGTTGGATGCTAAGTGTCAGGTGATTAGTATTAATGACGCGGCGCAACAACTTTTTCAGACAGATCAAACTTGTCTTGGAAAAGACATCTTACAAATTACGAGAGACTTGTCGTTTCATAAATGGTTAAAATCAGGTCTAGCTGGTCATAAGCAAGAGGGAATTATTCATTTTGACAAAGAGAGTTATAAAGTTCTGATTCGCCCGATTTTATTTGATGGTCATGTGACAGGTTTGGTCATTCTTTTATTTGATGTGACGGAACAATTACAAATTGAGCAGCTGCGTCATGAATTTACGGCTAATGTCTCACATGAATTAAAGACACCTTTACATGTTATCTCGGGATACTCAGAGATGCTGGTTAATGGAATGGTTTCAAGTGAGGATGCTCCTTATTTTGCAGGCAAAATTTACAAAGAATCTAAGCGCATGGTTCAACTAGTTGAAGATATTATCAATCTTTCACATTTGGATGAGACTGATCAGGTACCTATGGAAACATTGGACATCTATGCAATTGCTAAAAATGTTCTTGATAGTTTGTCTACCAAAGCTAGTCAGAGACAGATCCATTTACACTTAACAGGTCAGCCAACCATGATGCTAGGAAATCCTGCTTTGATTCACTCAGTTTTGTACAATCTCTGCGATAATGCTATTACTTATAACCGTAATAAAGGAAGCGTCGAAGTTACAATAACATCGGATGAAAAATACGTTTTCTTAGCTATTAAGGATACTGGTCTTGGCATTCCAAAAGAAGAACAAGAACGGATTTTTGAACGCTTCTATCGTGTTGATAAAAGTCGCTCAAGAAAAGTTGGTGGAACTGGTCTTGGTTTGTCTATTGTCAAACATGCTTTAAAACTTCATGAGGCTACTATCCAAGTCAGAAGTCAGGAAAATATTGGAACACAGATGTTACTAACATTTCATAAATAAAAAAGGTTGAACCTAGGGTTCAACCTTTTTATAATTATTTTTCTACCGGAAGACTAATGCTTGATTGGTCTAAATCAACGGTTAAAATATAATTGCTATTGTCGCGGATAGTGTGTTCAAAGTCTGTAGTGTAGAGAAGAACACGTAAGCTATCACCTTTTTTAAGTTTATAGATGCTTGGTTGGAGAGTGAAATCAAGTGTCATCCATTCATTTGGTTTGATGTCTTCAACTGTTAGCAAATCATTTCGGTTTTGAAGATTGAGAACACCTTTTGTGATGACACGTTCTTGTGTTTTGACAAATGGTAATTCTTTAAGTGCTTCACGTGAGAAGTTGCGGCCGTTATCGATAGCATGTAGAGCTCGATTGGTTGGAACGTCTTTGAAGCGTTTCTTCTGACCATAATCTAAAACTTGTGCTGACAAGAGACCTTTATTTTCACTTGATTTAAGTGTCAAATGTAATGTTACCTGACCATTGATTTGATAATCTTGGTTAACTGGAATATCAAGGCAAATAGCGTTTGCTTTACCGGCAAATAAATCACTCTTGAAGTTTCGGAAGTTTTTACTGTAACGTTCAAATTCATCTTTGCCATAATGGTTATCAATGATTTGACGGTCTTTTCCAAGTGGTAAAGTTTCTTTGGTATCACTACCAAATTCAGTAAGACGACTTGTCCAAGTTTGTTCCTGACTATTATCTTGCCAAATCAATGTTGGTAAATCAAAGTGATTATCTTGACCTAAGAGTTTTTGAGAGAGCAAAGCATTCATGCTTTCACGAAAATCAATAGATTGCCAGTTGTGCATGTAGACATGTTCTCCATTGTGAAGGAAGGCATGCTTTTCAACAGAGCTTGGCAATGCGTTAAAAATGTTAAAAATGTGACGTGGTTTAACGTTCCAGTCTTGAAGACCGTGTGTGTAAACACAAGTAGCTTTCACTTTATCAGCATGTGGAAGATAGTTGCGGTCATGCCAGAATTGGTTGTAATCACCAGAAGTACGATCAAGTTCTGAAGATTGTTCATCTAAAAGTTCTTGATAGTGTGCGTTGTTATGGAGATAATCACCAGAAAGCAAATTACGTGAGTAAGTCAATTCGGTAAGGACATCGAGGTCTTCACCAGGGTAACCACCAGGGCTGCAGACAAGACCATTTTCACGGTAGTAGTCATACCAAGATGAAATAGCTGATTCGGCAATGATGACTTTTAGTCCTTCAACGCCGGTTGTGGCAAGGGCAGTTGACATAGTCCCGAGATAAGATTTACCAGTGGTACAAACAAGTCCATTTGACCAATCAGCTAGCACTTTTTGATCACGACGGTGGCTAGAAAAGGCGATTGCTCTGCCATTTAACCAATCAATAACAGCTTTAAAACTTTCTACCTGAGCGTAGTCACCACTTGTCATAAAGCCATTTGAGCCAGCGGTTCCAACACCAGAAACGTAGATATTAGCAAATCCACGAGCTAAGAAATAGTCATTCAAGGTATAAGGATCGATAAAGCTAAAACTTTCTTCAGCATCACCGACTGGAAGGTCTAGCTCAGGAGTTTCAAGTGGCTCGAAGTCACGTGTCTCCACACTGATTTTACCAGCAGATTTGATGGCTAAGTCGCCTTCCATTTTGTAAAGTTTCTTGTCGTTAGCAACGCCATTTGTCCCTTCGTGGTAAGGACTCGCTGTCATCATGGTTGGCACGTGATGTTTGGTATTTGGACGAATGATATTGACCTTAATTAAATCTAATTGACCATCTTGGTCAGTGTCAAGTGGTGATTGAACGTAGACAACTTCACGAATCAAGTCATTCGTATCAAAGGTCGCTAAAGATTTGCCGTTGAAGAAATGGTAATCATTATCAACTGGAATCAGACCTTTACTGATTAAATCATCAAGTAAAGTCATTCCGCCTTTTTGGCGGCTAACAAGGAGGTGGTAAAGGGCCTCAATAACGTGTCCTTTTTGATAATTGATTGGAAAATCGATTTTCTCTAAAAAGTCAGTTGTATCTGTAAAATCAACGTGTGGTGTGAATCCGAGTAATTGAAGGGCAACGGTATAAAAAATATCTGACGTTAGAGGACGATCAGATTGGAAAAATGTCAGTAAATCTGTCTCGAAATCTGCAATAAGATTGTGAAGTGGGTAATCCGTGTCTTTATAATTAAAGAAAATCTTACGACAGAAGTGCTCCAGTGTCTCTTTATCAGATTGACGTTTGTTAAGCTCAAATCCAAGAGCTTGTAATTCTTGTTCACAAGCATCGGCAGGCCTTGGTATGTAAGAGAATTGGTTATATTTCATGAAAATTTCTCCTTCTAAAAGTAAACGTTTTAATTTTACAGATAACCTTTACATTATCTATTATACTTGATAAAATGTTAGTTGTCTAAACTATATTTTTTTTGGAGGAAACAAAAAGACATGGACTTTTCATGGACTGTGAAATACATCACAGAATTTATTGGAACAGCTCTTCTTATCATCCTTGGTAACGGTGCTGTTGCAAACGTTGATCTTAAAGGTACAAAAGGACACAACTCAGGTTGGGTTATCATTGCTCTTGGTTATGGTTTTGGTGTTATGATGCCAGCTCTTATGTTTGGTAACGTTTCAGGTAACCACATCAACCCTGCTTTCACAATTGCACTTGCAGTTTCAGGTATGTTTGAATGGTCACACGTTGCTCAATATATTATCGCTCAAGTACTTGGTGCAATGTTTGGTCAATTGCTTGTTGTTATGGTTCACAAACCATACTACCTTCAAACTGAAAACCCAAATGCTATCCTTGGTTCATTCTCAACTATCTCAGCTGTTGACGATGGTACAAAAGAAACTCACAAAGCTGCATGGGTTAATGGTTTCTTGAACGAGTTCCTTGGATCATTTGTACTTTTCTTTGGTGCAATGGCTCTTACTAAAAACTACTTCGGTGCACAATTGATTTCTCAATTGACTGCTGCAGGTTATGATGCTTCAACAGCTGCAACTCAAGTTGCACCATACACAACAGGTTCACTTGCTGTTGCTCACATGGGTATCGGATTCCTTGTTATGACACTTGTAACTTCACTTGGTGGTCCTACAGGTCCTGGTCTTAACCCTGCACGTGACCTTGGTCCACGTATCGTCCATGCTTTGCTTCCAAAATCAATTCTTGGTGAACACAAAGGCGATTCTAAATGGTGGTATTCATGGGTACCAGTTGTAGCTCCAATCCTTGCTGGTGTTGCTGCAGTTGCCTTGTTCAAATTCTTATACCTATAAGATAACGAGATAATAAACCAGAAAAGAACCTTCGGGTTCTTTTTTTTATTAATGCAGGAGAGCATAATTTCTTGTCAAACTGACTATTTTTTTCTAAAATAGAAAAGACCCGGTCCTTATTTTTGTAAGAACTTATACAACATAATCTAACAAAAAACACTGTGAGGAGATAATTATGACTTTATTTAGTGGAGTCACGTTTAGGCATCCCGTTTTACGTATCAACAATCGTGATCATAACATCGATTTTTATCAAAAATTAGGCTTTAAGTTAGTGAATGAAGAAAATGCTATTGCTGTATTTTCAACAAAACAACGAAATGCTCGTTTCGTTATTGAAGAATCGCCAGCGCCTGATACTCGTGCTGTTGAAGGTGACAAAAAGATTAATAGAATTGTCGTTAAAATTCCTAAAGCAGCTGAAATCGAAGGTATTTTAGGTAACGGCATCGATGTAGAACGACTTTTCAAAGGTAAACGTGGTTATGCTTTTGAGACAGTATCTCCAGAAGGTGACCTTTTCCTCTTGCATTCAGAAGATAACATCCATGAATTAAGAGAAATTGAGAACAAAACTTTCCCTGAAAATGATGACTTAGAGGAAGTATCTGAATTTCATTTTGAAAGTTTGACACTTAATGTTGCTGACAAAGCTGGTACACAAGCCTTTTACCAAGATGTCTTTGCTGGTAAATTACCATTAGATATCAACTTTGAACAAGGTAAAGGTGCAGACTTAACTGTTGATCCTTTAAAAACATGGGATTTAGAAATTCTAGAATTTAAGGTTCCTAAGAACTACGATCTTAAAGCTTTGGCTGATTATTTAGAGGCTAAAGGACAATCTATCTATTTAGATAAAAAAGAAAGTGTTTTGGTTCTTTCGGATCCTAGTCAAGTTGAAATTTGGTTTATCAAATGACAGATTTACTAGACATTATCAATAATCAAATCGATCGCAATATTTATCATGGAGCTAGTTTAGCTCTTTTTAAAGACAATCAATGGAATGAGCATTATATTGGAACGATTGATGGTAAGACTCCTGTTGTTTCTGGTTTAGTTTATGATCTGGCCTCTGTATCTAAGGTGGTTGGTGTCGGAACAGTTGTTATTTCACTTGTCCGTGAAGGAAAGTTGGATATTGATGCACCGCTTAAGCAGTATTATCCTGATTTTCATGAGGAAAAACTGACGCTTCGCCAGCTCTTAACACATAGCAGTGGAATTAATCCTTTTATTCCGAATCGTGATGCACTTAACGCCAAGGAGTTAAAAGAGGCTATTAATCACATTACGGTAGAAGATAAAAAAGATTTCTTGTACACAGATATTAACTTTTTATTGCTTGGTTTCATGTTAGAAGGTATTTTTGGGAAATCTTTAGATGAGATTTTCAAAGAAACTGTCTTTGAACCTTTTGACATGACTAAGACAGGTTTTGGACCAGTTAAAGGTGCTGTGCCAACGGTAGCAGGGATTTCTGACGGAGTTGTCCATGACCCTAAAGCTAAGGTGCTTAAAAATCACGCTGGCTCAGCTGGGCTATTTTCTAATCTAGCTGACCTTGAAAAGCTGTGTCAGCATTATCTGACGGATGATTTTGCGCGTGATATTTGGCAAAACTTTAGTCATGCTAATAAGGAACGTTCACTTGCTTGGAATAAAGAAGGAGATTGGCTAGACCACACGGGTTATACGGGGACTTATGTGGCTATTAACCATAAAGAGCAAAAAGCGGCTATTTTCTTAACTAATAGGACCTATTCTTACGATGACCGTCCGCTTTGGATTAAAGAACGTCAGAAAATTTCTAACTGGATTCAGGAAAATTTTTAAAAAGATTGCTATTATTGTGAAAACGTTTTACTTTTTCTCGGCTTTTTTAGTGTGAAAGTGCTATAATGAAGGTAACCAGAGAAAAGGAGGACAAGGTTATGGCAGATGTACTTACTGTTGTTTTCAATGTTGAAAGTGAAGCTTATCAAGCATTTTCAGAATTAAAAGCTTTCAAGCAAGACAGCCACACCCAAATCGCACAAATTGCCTTGGTCAAGAATGAAAATGGTAAAATCACTATCAAAGATTCTGTTGATTTTGATGATACCAGCCATGAATATGCAACGATTGGTGGCATTGTCGGTGGTTTGATTGGTATCTTGAGCGGACCGATTGGTGTTATTATCGGCTACGGTATCGGAAGTCTTGCCGGCGCTGCGAGTGGTAGTATGACAGATGCTACTGACAATAGCTTGATTGAAGAAGTGACAACTAAGCTACTTGATGGCGATGTTGCTGTTATTGCTTTGGTGCATGAAGAGGACGAAAGTATATTGAACCATGTCTTTGCTCCTTATAAGACTAATATTATGCGTTGGGATGCTGTTGCCCTTGCTCGCGAAGTTGAACTTGCAGGTCAAGTTCAAGATGAACTTTATGATAAGGTTCAAGAAGACATGAATGAACGTCGTGTCAATCATTTAAAAGAACAGGGTAATGATATTGCAGAAGCCATTAAGGCTAAATTCCGTCGCTTAAGAGGAAAAGAATAGTTTTAAGCAGTCAATCGCTATTCATCTCTAAACAGTGAAAAATAAACACTCTTGACTTTGTGTCAGGAGTGCTTTTTTATTTTATAAAGTTTTCATCATGCTGATATGTTGGATGCCTGCTTCTTCAAATTCTTCACCAAAAGGAGTAAAGCCAAGTTTATCGTAAAAGCCTTTTGCGGTTAATTGCGCATGGAGAATTATTTCTTTAAAGCCTTGCTGTTTACAAAAAGTGATGACCTCTTCTAGAAGGTGTTTTCCAAAATGCTTTCCTTGTTGGTCGGGAAGAACAGCCATACGCTGCAAGGTGGCTTTGCTGTGGTCTTGATTTGGCAAAATACGGCAAGTAGCGACAGCATTTCCTAAGTCATTATAAAGAACAAAATGCAGGCAATAAGCTTCGTTTTCATCAATTTCAAGAGATAAAGGAACACCTTGTCCTTTTACAAAAACGATTTGACGGATTTTCATGGCATCCAAGTAGGTATCTGAAAGTGTGTTTCTGGTTTGTTTGATTTTCATAGCTCTATTTTAAGGACAAAAAAAGACTCTGTCAACTGACAAAGTCTTTTTCGATATTTATTATTTAGCAGCAACAGTTTCAGCAACATCATCCATTGAAAGAACTTCGTGGAAGACGCGTTGTGTCAATTCTGTCTTTTGTTCTTTAGTAAGGTATTTAGTGTTGACACAGTAACCTGAGATACGAACGATAACATCTTCACCATTCATAATCTTGTCATAAACATCTTTAAGGTCCATGACGTTCAAGTTAACGTGTTGTCCACCGTTTTCGAAGTAACCATCAAGGATAGTTACCAAGTTATCAACTTGTTCATCAAATGTCTTACCAAGAGCGCGTGGAGAAACTTGAGTTGTAAGTGAGATACCATCTGCAGCATATGAGAAATCAAGGCTTGCAAGAGAGTTCAAGTTTTGCAACCAACCACCACGAGCTTTGTTAGATGGGTTGGCACCTGGTGAGAAGAATTCAAGTTTAGAAAGGTTTACAGTACCATCTTCGTTGAGGTAAACACCTTTGTGAACTGGAGAGTTACCAGTTTGTTTAGAGTAAGCAACGTTTGATGTGATTGTAAGAAGAGATACAGTAGCTTCAGCGTTCTTGTAAAGTTTGTGGCTACGAAGACGAGTAGTGTAAGCTTCAACCAACCATTCAGCAAGTTCGTTAGAACGTGGGTCATCTTCACCCCAACGAGGGAAGTCACCAGTTGTTTCGTAGTCGTAGATGTAACCATCTTCGTCACGGATTGGTTTAACGGTAGCATATTTGATTGCTGACAAAGTATCAACGGTATTAGCGAAACCACAGATACCGAATCCCATGTTGGCACGTTGTTTAGTTGGCAAGAATGCCATTTGAACAGCTTCGTAGTTGTATTTATCAGTCATGTAGTGAATGATGTTAAGAGCATCTACGTAAGTTGAAGTCAACCAATCAAGAGATTTTTCAAAGTTAGCTTTGACAGTTTCGAAATCAAGGATTTCGTCACGAACTGGTTCGATGTCAAATACTTTGTAGTCTTTGTGAACATCATCGTAACCACCGTTCAAACCAGTAAGAAGAGCTTTAAGGACGTTTACACGAGCACCAAAGTATTGGATGTTGTGACGTTGTTCTTCGTTTTCTGGGTCAAGTGGTGATACACAACATGAGATACATGACATTTCACCATAACCGTCTTTAGCCATTGTTGTTACACCTTCGTATTGGATTGACGAGTGTTTGTGTGACATTTTCATACAGTAGCGACGGAATGAATATGGCAATTTATCAGTCCAAAGAACTGTCAAGTTTGGTTCTGGAGCGTTACCGATGTTGTCAAGTGTGTGCAAGAAACGGTAGTCCATTTTAGTAACACGGTGACGACCGTCAGCACCCATACCAGCCATAGATGTAGTGATGAATGTTGGGTCACCAGAGTAAAGTTCGTCGTAAGCTTTAGTACGAGCAAATTTTACAGTACGAAGTTTCAAGACAAAGTCATCGACAAATTCTTGGATTTCTGATTCTGTGAAAGTACCACGAGCAAGGTCACGTTCAGCAAAGATATCAAGAACGATTGGCACACGTCCTAGAGAAGTAGCGGCACCATTGATAACACGACATACGGCCATGAAGGCGATGTTTACCCATTGGATAGCTTCTTTAACGTTCATGGCTGGTTTACGGACATCAACACCGTAAAGGTCACCAAGTTTAACAACTTCACCAAGAGCTTGGTATTGCATGTTAACTTCTTCGCGCAGACGAATAGATTCTTCGTCGATTTCAGTGATAGCGTTCCAGTCGTTAACTTTTTCTTGCATCAAGTAGTCTGCACCATAAAGAGCAAGACGAGCATAAACACCGATGATACGTCCACGTGAGTAAGCATCTGGAAGACCAGTTACTGTGTGAGCGTGACGGGCACGGCGGATATTAGATGTATAAGCGCGGAAAATTCCGTCATTTACTGTAGTAGTGTATTTTGTGAAAATTTCATGAACAGCAGGATCTGGTTCATAACCATGTTCTTTAAGTGCTGTTTCTGCCATACGGATACCACCTTTTGGCATGAAATTCAATTTGAACAACTCATCATTTTGAATACCGTAGATTAATTCATCGTCTTTTGAAATATAGCCGGCAGGAATATCTGCGATTGATGTTGGACGAGTGTCCATTGGGAAACGAGTTGCTTCGTATTTAGCTTTAGTGTCTTCAATGATTTTCTTGATTTTAAGAGAGCGTTCAGTAGCTGGTGCTAAGAAGCTTTCATCACCATCATATGGTGTGTAGTTAGCTTGAACGAAGCGAGAAACGCTGGCTTTTTCTTTCCAGTCAGTACCTTTAAAGCCTTCCCAGGCTTTTTCAAAAACATCTGCATTTGTTTTAACAGTCGCCATAATGAGATTTCTCCTTAAATTCTAGTAACAAGTCATCTGTTACATTTACAAGTATAAGTTTAGCACAAAGGAAGCGTTTTCCCAAGCGAAAAAATTGGAACAAACAAGAATCTTTTCTAGTACAGTTTCAGAAACTCGGGTAACTGTACTAGAAATTTGTAAGTTTTGCTTGAAAGCAATGAAAATTGTTATAATAGAGTTAGAAAGGACTGGATGATGCTTATTTTTCCATTAATTAATGACACTTCTCGAAAAATTATTCACATTGATATGGATGCCTTTTTTGCATCAGTGGAAGAAAGAGATAATCCAGACCTCAAAGGGAAGCCTGTGATTATCGGTTCTGATCCGCGTAAGACAGGTGGACGAGGCGTCGTATCGACATGCAACTATGAAGCCAGAAAATTCGGCGTTCATTCTGCCATGTCTTCAAAAGAAGCTTACGAGCGTTGTCCACAGGCTATTTTTATTTCTGGAAATTATCAGAAATACCGAGAAATCGGAATGCAAATTCGTGAGATTTTCAGACGTTACACAGATCTTGTTGAGCCCATGTCGATTGATGAGGCTTACTTGGATGTGACTGAAAATAAGCGTGGCATCAAGTCAGCGATTAAAATCGCTAAAATGATTCAATATGATATTTGGCAAGAAGTCCACTTGACTTGTTCAGCCGGTGTCTCTTATAACAAATTTCTAGCTAAACTAGCTTCGGATTATGATAAACCGAAAGGTTTAACCTTAGTATTGCCAGAAGATGCGCAGGATTTCTTGAAAAAATTACCAATTGAAAAGTTTCATGGTGTTGGTAAAAAATCAGTTGAAAAACTACATCAAATGGGTGTTTTTACGGGGGCGGATTTATTAGAAATACCAGAGATGACCTTGATTGATCATTTCGGGCGCTTTGGTTATGATTTGTACCGTAAAGCGCGAGGTATTTCAAATTCACCAGTCAGACCCAATCGTATTCGAAAATCTATTGGGAGTGAACGTACCTACAGTAAATTACTGTACGAGGATGCTGATATTAAGTCGGAGATTTCAAAAAATACACGTCGAGTTGTGGACAGCTTAATGCGAAATAATAAAGTTGGTCGCACTGTCGTTTTGAAGGTTCGATACGCGGATTTTTCGACTTTAACCAAGCGTAAAACACTAGATGATGTCACCAATGATTTTGAGGTGATTGACCAAGCTGCTCATGCGATATTTGACAGCTTAGAAGAATCAAAATCTGGTGTGCGTCTTCTGGGGGTTACTATCACGGGATTAGAAGATAATATTCGTCCGTTAAATCTCTTTTAAAAATTAAAATACCGTCTTAGCTCAAGTTCTGAGACGGTATTTGATTTCTTAAAAGTTTATTGATTAACACTTTCAGAATCAGTCTCATCGTCTTCTTTATCTAAAAGCTGTGCCGCTTTGTTGTACACATAAGCATAAAGCCCCAAAAAGACAAGTGGCAAAACGATATTGAATGGTGAAAGTGGAATATTAAGATATACACTCAAGGCAAAGCTTGCAAGATTGTAAACAACAGTATAAATCAAGGCAATGCGGTAAGGTGATAAACTTGGAGCATTGTCTTTGATTTTTGATAAGTTTTTGAATGCTAAAACAGCTACAATGATGTTAACAACAAGAGCAATAACTGCAATGATAACAATCCCAACATTGGTAGAAGCTTCAAGAATTCGGAATTTCTCAGCATCAAGTTGTTCTTTAAACTTATCAAGGTTATTAACGACGATATAATGGCTAATAACACTCCAAACTTTGCTTAGCGCAGCAAGAACATTTACCCAAGCGATAAAAAGCGTCCAAGAACGCAAAGATTGACGAATTTTTTCATAAGAAACCATTTCAAACCTCCTAAAAATAATGGTAATCCTATTATGATAGTACAGATATTATAACACAATTTCCTTATATGTAAACACTTTTCTGTCAAGAGATGTTATATCAAGAAACCCTTTAGTTTCAAGGATTAAATCGTTTTAAACCTCTAAATGTTTTAAGTGTAAAGCTATTCTATCATCTGAAAATTTATATTTATACAAAATAAATGCATAAGAAAAACTAGGAATTTAGTGCTAAATTAACCTAGTTTTTTATTATTACTTTTTGAAAAATTGTTCGATATCTTCTTGAGTGATACCAATCATTGGATCAATAAATGGAAGATTTTCTTCTGTTAGACGGTATTCTTTGACGTTATCTGGTTTGTCTTCGTCAAAATCAAGGCTAAGTTGAACAACTTTTTCGGATTTTTCTTCTTCAATGTGAGCAGAAGAAGAAATTGCTTTATCTTCTAGTGGCTCATTTTGGCTTTCTTTTGCTTCGTCTGGATTTTCTATCGTTTCTGAGTTGTCAAGGTCTTCTGGATTTGTTGTGAAGCGTTGGACGAGATAAGTCTTGCGTTTAGAGCCTTCATTTTTTATGGCGTAATCAAAGGCAGCAATCTCTCCCAACATGACTAATTTACTCTTAGAGCGGGTAATAGCTGTGTAAATCAGATTGCGTTGCAAAAGACGACGACTTTGGCGCGTAATTGGCAGAATAACTACTTGGAATTCACTCCCTTGTGATTTGTGAATGGACATGGCGTAGGCAAGCGTGATTTTGTGCCATTCGTTACGAGGGTAAATCACTTCAGTCCCGTCAAAAGACATGTAGAGTTCATCTTGTTTTGATTCTGTGTATTTGGCAGGAATCAAGTCTGTGATATAGCCGATATCTCCGTTAAAGACATTGAGCTCGGCATCATTAATTAAATGAAGAACTTTGTCCCCTTTACGGAAATTCATATCACCAAAAGCAAAGGATAATTGGTCACCGAGTGGATTAAGCAAATCTTGAATGATTGTATTGAGGCGGTTAATGCCGGCAGCACCACGGTACATAGGCGCTAGAATTTGAATTTCTTGAGGGCTGATGCCACTTTTAATAGCTGCACTGACGATTTTTGGAATCATTTCAGGAATATATTGAGCGCCAGCTTCAAAGTAAGAACGGTCCGCTTTTTTCTGAGTGAAATCAGCTGGCAAGACGCCTTGTCTCATCTGATTAGCCAGTGTGACAATGGTTGAGTCTTCAGATTGCCTAAAGATTTTTGTCAGTGCTATTTGCGGCAGTGTTTTGATTTTAAGTAAATCAGCTAGCACTTGCCCAGGGCCAACGGATGGAAGTTGGTCGCTATCACCAACGATAATGACTTGAGTATTTGATGAAATGGAGCTAAAGAGCTGATTGGCTAGCCAAGTATCTACCATTGAAAATTCATCGATGATAATCAAATCACAGTCCAAATAATCATCCATGGCTTGATAATCATTGTCGCCGTTTAAGCCAAGATGACGGTGGATGGTTGCACTTGGAAGCCCAGTTAATTCGTTCATGCGCCGCGCTGCGCGACCTGTTGGTGCAGCAAGAACAATTGGGATATCCTTCTTCTCTAAATCAATGCCGTGTAAATCAGCATAAGCAGCAATCAAACCGTTAATAACAGTTGTTTTACCAGTCCCTGGTCCACCAGTTAGAATGAAAACTTTGCTTTGAAGAGCTTCTTTAATGGCATTTTTTTGGACAGCGTCATAAGAAATGCCAAAGGCGTCTTCGATGTCTTCAATTTCTTCTTGTAAGTCTTGGTCTGAAAATTGTTTAGTTAATGGAGTGTCAAGGATGCGTGTTAGATTTTTCTTGATACCAGCTTCGGCATAAAACAGTGTGTTATCAAAGATTTTTGTGCCGATGTTTTGCACCTTGTCTTCAGCGATAAGCGTAGATAATTCCTTAGCAACAGCAGCAGGGTCTAGCTCAATTTGGCGGGCTTCTTCCAAAATGGTAATAGCATTTTCTAGTAAATCACGCGCCTCAACGTAAGTATCCCCATTTTCAACCGAGGTTTCAAATAAGCTATGAACGAGTGCGGCACGAAAACGCTGCGGTGCATCTGCCTCAATGCCCAATTGTTCGGCGAGCTGGTCCGCAATTTTAAAGCCGATACCTTGAATATCTTCGACCAGTTGATAAGGATTTTCTTGGATAATCTCTAAACTTTCTTCCTTATAATGATTGAAAATATTAATAGCCACACGATTGGTTAAGCCGTATTCGGCAAGTTTTGAGAGGATTTGCTCAGTACCGTAGTTGAGCTTTAATTTGGCAACAAAATTATCACGATTTTCTTTAGAGAGTCCAGAAATTCTCTCAAGCTTACTAGGGTCTTCCAAGATTTTATCAATCGTGTTATCGCCGTAGAGTTGGACAATTTTCTCAGCTGTCTTTTTACCGATGCCTTTAAAGTGGTCACTTGAAAAGTACTTGATGAGTCCAGAAGACGTTGGTTTTGTTCGCTCGTATCGGGTAACTTTTAGCTGTTCACCATATTTTGGATGCTGGGTTAATTCTCCCCAGAAGGTGTAATTTTCGCCTTCGATGACATCAGCAATGGTTCCTGTGACAATGATTTCAAAATCATCAAAGTCAGAATCGGTATCTTCGATTTCGAGTAATATGATTTTAAAGAAGTTACTGGCATTTTCAAAAATAATACGGTCAATAGCGCCAGAAAAGAAGTATTCCATAAGTCATCCTTACTTGATTGTTATAGTGGCTTTATTATATCATTCGCCAATGTGATAGACAAACATCGCATTAAAAAGACCTAACTCGTGTGAGTTAAGTCTTCGTTGAATTTAGTTGATGCCTCCAATTTTTGAGAGTGGCCAGAAGCGGAATTTGACTTCGCCGACGATAGCTGATTTTTTGAAGGAACCAACTTCACGGCTGTCTTTTGAAACGATGCGGTCATCTCCAAGCAAGAAATACTGATTTTTTGGAACTTTGACGGTAAATTCAGTGCTGCCATCTTTAGCAGTGGTGAAGGCATCAGAGTTTTCAGCTAGTTGTTGGAATAAGGTGTTGTAAGAGTAAATGTCTTGTAAATCATCATCTTCAAAAGCTTTTTGGTACTTGTCCAGGTAAGGTTCACTTGTCTTTTTACCGTTGACGTAAAGAACATCATCTTTATAGGTAATAGTATCACCTGGGAGTCCGATAACACGTTTAACGATTTCTTTGGTTTTGTTGCCTTCTTTTTCCTTAGCTACAACAATATCAAAGCGATCGATTTTGGCAGTTCTTAGAACGATTAGGCGTTCTCCGTCAGCCAGCGTAGGGTCCATAGAATGACCGTCAACACTCACAGGCTGGATAAGGAAAAGACGAACAAGACCAAGGGCGATTAAAAAGAGGATAAAGGGTCCCCATTCTTTGATGAATTGTTTCATAATTGGTTCCTCGATGTTATTTTTTTAATAAATTTTGTGCTTTTTGGGTGTTTGCAAAGTGGAGTTTTGCAGTGTGTTCTAAGCCAGGTATGCCGTAAGCTGCTAGGATTTGACTAGCTACTTTATCGGATTTGCTACCAGCACCGCTTGGAAGTTTGTACTGTACTTCTTGGCTTAGCTTATCTAAATTCTCCAAGAAAAGGTTACGGGCGATAATGGAGCTAACTGCGACAGCAAGGTATTTCCCTTCAGCCTTTTCTTCTAGCGTTAGAGGATTGTCAAAGTGATTTACCTCATTTTTGAGGTATTTTTCGTAATTTTGACGGCTAGTAAAAGCATCAATCACGATTTTTTCAGGTTTTACGCCATCTTGCAGTAGCAGATAAATAGCTTGATTATGAAGAGCTACTTTTACAGAGACTGCATTGTGCATCTTACCTTTTCCAACGACTTGGTTGTATTTTTGAGGGGACAATAGCAGAGCTTTATGCTTGATTTTCTTTTCTAAGATTGGGGCGATTTGGCGAATCTTACTATCCGTTAAATTCTTAGAATCATCGACACCAAGTTTCTTTAGTAGCGCGTGGTCATCAGGAGTTACAAAACTAGCAACAACCGCTAAGCCACCAAAGTAAGAACCGTTGCCGACTTCATCTGAACCGATTAAAGGCATGGCTTGACCAGCCTTAGTATTCTGCGTGTCTTCTGACGCTTGATAACCAAATTGGCTAGCAACTTCTTGTGCAGCATTTCCTTGAAAAACGACTTTACCAGAGGTGTAAGCAAGGACTGTGACGCCATTTACTTTTGCGGCAAAAGTGACGTAGGGATTATTGTTTGTGACTTGTCTGCCAGCTAGTGTTTTAATGAGGTTTTGCAAGTCAATTTTCCCTAGTTTCATAACAATTGTATTCATAATTTTATTGTAACATAAAAAGATGACAAGGTGGCAAAATAGCCTGTTGAAACTGGGATTTTCACGCTTTCATTTTACGAAATGTTTATTTTAAGGTATAATGTCAAAGAGGTGACTATATGGAAAGCAAAAATCGTTATAAATTCGTCTTTGGAGAAAAGTCGCTCACATTGACAACAGATAAGGATAACCTCTTCATGGAGGAAGTTGAGCGTGTAGCCAAAGAAAAATATAATACAATCAAAGAAAAATTACCACAAGCTGATAATGAAACGATTGCTATTTTGATGGCTCTCAATTCGCTTTCAACTCAGCTTAGTCGTGAGATTGAAGTTGAAAAAATGGAAAAAGAATTGACGGCTCTCCGTTCTGAGGCGATTGACGATATTAAGGAGAAAGCCAGCAAATCTGATTCTGATGAGGAATAATGTATGTTATCAGTTTTTATTTTGCTGATTTTAGCTTGGCATTTTTACATTGGCTATTCACGAGGTATTATCTTACAAGCTTACTATTTTGTAGCAAGTATTGTGTCATTAGTTGTGGCTAGTCGCTTTTATCAAGCATTGTCTGAAGAGATTACTTTATGGATTCCTTACTCAAATGCAGGGCAAGGTGCCAGCATGAATTTCTTCACGGACGTTAATATTTTTGATTTAGATAGAGTTTATTATGCTGGGGTGGCTTTCACAGCTATTTACATGTTAGTTTATGCCATTTTTCGTTTTATAGGGATTTTGGTGCATCTGGCACCAGTTCACCATTTTGATAGTGTCAAGCTTAATTGTTTTAGTGGCATCATGGCTGTTTTGGTAGCTTTAGTCTTCTTTGGCTTAGTCTTGACATTACTTGCAACTGTCCCGATGTCAATGGTTCAAAATCTTCTCTCAAGCAGCTGGATTGCACGTTTGATTATTAATTATTTCCAACCATTGACAGGTGTTATTAAGGCACTTTGGGTAACAGCCATTTTAGGATAAGAAGAAGGGCGTTTAGCCCTTATTTTTGTATGAACATGAGTGTGCTAAAAGAGCACTAGAATAAGGTAAGTTTTGGTATAATAGTGATATGAATAACAGAATTTTAGAACAGTTAGAATTTGATAAGGTCAAGCAACTTTTTGCTGGCTATTTACAAACTGAACAAGGGCAAGATGAATTGCGTAAGCTTGCTCCGATGACAGATTCTGACCGTATCTCACGTTCTTTTGCTGAAATGTCAGATATGGAACAGATTTTTGTTGAGCAACATGGCTTTGGTTTAGGCAGTTTACGTGATATTTCTGAAAGCATGCGCCGCTTGGAATTAGATGCGGATGTCAATGTTTCAGAGATTATTGATATTAAGAAAATCTTGCAAGTATCAGCAGAAGTTAAGCATTTCTATAACGATTTGGAAAATGTTAACTTGACGGCTTTAAACACTCTTTTTGAGAAAATTGAACTTTTACCAAGTCTGCAAGGAAGTTTACAAGCCATTAACGATGGTGGATTTATTGAGAATTTTGCAAGTCATGAATTAGACCGAATTCGTCGTCAAATCAATCATGATGAAAGCAGAGTTCGTCAAGTCTTGCAGGACATTTTGAAAAAGCAAGCTGACCATTTGACAGAGACTTTGATTGCTAGTCGTAATGGCCGTGCGGTTTTGCCGGTGAAAAATAGCTACCGCAATCGCATCTCAGGGGTCGTGCATGATATTTCAGCATCAGGAAGCACGGTTTATATTGAGCCGCGTGCAGTGGTGCAACTAAATGAAGAAATCACACAATTACGCGCAGATGAACGCCATGAAATGGCTCGTATTTTACGCGAATTGTCAAATATGCTTCGCCCTCATACTAATATTATTCGAAATAATGCTTGGGTTTTGGGACATTTGGATTTTGTGCGTGCAAAATTCCTCTTCATGCAAGAAAACAAAGCAGTTGTTCCACAGTTATCCACAGATAAAACTGTGCAACTTTTGCAAGCTCGTCACCCGCTGTTGACAAATCCAGTCGCAAATGACTTGCATTTCTTAGATGAATTGACAGTTATCGTCATCACTGGTCCAAATACTGGTGGTAAGACGGTTATGTTGAAAACTTTGGGATTAGCACAGCTTATGGCACAATCAGGACTTCCAATCCTAGCTGACAAAGGTAGTAAAGTCGCTGTTTTCAATGAGATTTTCGCTGATATTGGTGATGAGCAATCTATCGAGCAAAGCTTGTCAACATTCTCAAGCCATATGACAAATATTGTGGATATCTTGGCGGCAGCTGACAAAGATAGTTTGGTACTTGTGGATGAATTGGGGGCAGGTACTGACCCGCAAGAAGGAGCTAGCCTTGCCATTTCAATCTTGGAGCATTTGCGTTTGACACAAGTCAAAACCATGGCAACAACTCACTATCCTGAACTAAAAGCTTACGGTATCGAGACAGAGTTTGTTGAAAATGCCAGCATGGAATTTGATACAGAGACTCTGAGCCCGACTTATCATTTCATGCAAGGTGTGCCAGGGCGTTCAAATGCCTTTGAAATTGCCCGTCGATTAGGTCTTGCTGAAGTGATTGTCAATGAAGCAGAGCGTTTGACGGATTCTGATACAGATGTTAACCGCATCATCGAACGTTTGGAAGAACAAACGCATGAAAGTCGTAAACGTCTTGACCATATCAAAGAAGTTGAACAAGATAACCTTAAATTCAACCGTGCAGTCAAGAAACTTTACAATGAATTCTCACATGCAAAAGACAAAGAACTTGAAAAAGCTTCTGCTAAGGCACAAGAAATTGTGGATAAAGCCATGGCTGAAAGTGAAGAAATCCTTAAAAATCTTCACCACAAAGCAAGCCTTAAACCACATGAAGTCATTGAAGCTAAAAGTCAGTTGAAAAAATTAGCACCTGAAGTTGATTTATCGAAAAATAAAGTTCTTAAGAAAGCCAAGAAATTGCGTGCACCGCGCGTGGGTGATGACATTATCGTCACAGCTTACGGTCAACGCGGAACCTTGATTAACCAAACCAAAAATGGTAAATGGGAAGCGCAAGTTGGTCTTATTAAGATGACGCTTAAAGAAGACGAATTTAGCCTTGTCAAAGTTCAAGAAGAAGCGCAAAAACCTAAGAAAAAACAAGTTCATGTGGTTAAGAAAAGCAAGAAATCAGCTGGACCACGTGCTCGACTTGACCTTCGTGGTAAACGTTATGAAGAAGCCATGCAAGAATTGGACGAATTTATCGACCAAGCCTTGCTAAATAACATGGCACAAGTTGATATCATTCACGGTATCGGAACAGGTGTTATCCGTGAAGGGGTGACAAAATACCTTCGCCGCAACAAGCACGTCAAATCATTCGGCTACGCCCCACAAAATGCAGGCGGTAGCGGCTGTACCATCGCAAATCTAGGGTGAAGATAGAAAAAGTCTAGGACAGCTCCTAGACTTTTTAAATATATTTATTAAGAGTTTTTATGTGATAAATCAATAACTTGGTCATAATGATTTAAAGTTTCATCTGTATAATGATGAATAACCTCGATGACTGTTTGTGGAATTGCTAATAAAATTTCTTCAATTTGTTTGGCATTAGCCTTATCCAAATTTGATTTTACCTCATCGGCTAAAATTAAGTTGCTATCATGATACAAACTTCGTGCAATTTCTATGCGTTGTTTTTCTCCACCTGATATTTTATTAGGGTTAATAATTTTTCCTTTCAGATAGGTAATGTTGACTAAGTTCAGTATTTTATCCATTTTATTAACATCGAAAGTTTTGTTCAAGGCAATATTTTCTTCTAGTGTTAATTCGTTGAAACAATAACTATCTTGAAGAATGTAAGCAGTAGATTGCATTATTTGTTGTTTTTGTAAAGATTTTCCGTTAAATAAAACTTGACCAGAATCTGGCAGCATTTCGCCATAAATGATATTAAGTAGGGTTGATTTTCCACAGCCACTTGGACCGATAACGGCAATTTTTTGACCTGAAGATATCTGATAAGAAAAATTGGAAAAGATGACTTTGTCATCAAATGTAAGATTAATATTTTTTAACTGAATAGGAAAAAAATCGTTGTGACTTCTCATGATATCAACGGTAGGAATGTTGAAAATTTGTTGATATTTTTGACGTAAATTTTTACTAGATTTAAAAGTATTAATGTAATACGAAAGATCTTGGAATTGATAACTAATGTTGTATGATACTAAATAAATAGCAACGAAATTTGCGCCTGATAATTTACCATAGAAGGTCATAAAGCCACCAATAATGATTGGAAAAACGGAGCAAAAAGCATCAATTCCATTAACAATGCTAATATTGATGGTACGTTGTTTTTCATAGTTGATGTTTTGCTTGATATTGTTATGCAATTCTTGTGAATATTTCTCATAAAAGAATTCTTCACCATGGTAATTTTTTATAACTCTTGCGCCACCAATGATATTTGTTAGTTTTGAAAGATAAAATTGATTAATTTTTGATTTTTGCATGGAAATAAGGTCGAGTTTTGTTGATCCAATACCACTACAAAGAGCAGGTATTGAATAAAATAGGATAAAAATAAGACCTAATAAAAAATTGGTACATAAAGCATAAATCGCTGATACAATGGTAAAACCAAGAGATGATAAAATAATAACTGATGGTTCAATACAGTTATCTTCAAGCTGTTTGATATCATTTTCTAAATCAGACAAGATATCATTAGTTGCTATTGAATCACTATATAGGAACTGGTAAAAAATCTTTTTCTTAAGTTTGAAGTTAAAAAAAGCGATTAGTTTAGCATAGAAATACCTTTTTCCTGATAAACCAATCAAAAGGATAATATTTCCAATAATTCCAAGAGCAAGAGCATACCAAAGCGTTTCTAATTTTTGATGCTCAAAACTCCTAATAACCATGCTAACGATGCTTGGATTAATGATTGCTTCCAGCCATGTAATGGAAATACAGACTAAATAAATTAATAAAAATTTCTTAGAAATGAATTCTTTAAGCATACCTTATGAACCTCTCAAAGTTATTGACCAGTTTGAATAGTTTGTTTTCGTCCTTAGTAATAGCAATGATTTTATAAATACATTATTCCATTAACTCTTGTTTTTGACAACCTAAAAAAGTTCCAGTTTCAGATATGATGGAAGAGTAGCCATCAATCATATTTGCAACACATTCCATACACATGTTTTTACACCAACAATTTTTACATCTAGAAAAGTTATCTTTATTATTAAATTTTTCTACTCTCTTACTGTGGTGCTTTCCCCAAAATCTAAAACAAGCCTCTTTGCTTCCATCGACGTTATATGTTCTTGTATTCATTGTATTGATATTATCACAGAAA
>NZ_JAWVPQ010000009.1:0-65980 GCF_046592795.1 Streptococcus sp. TATVAM-FAB8 | reverse complement strand
TTAAACTGAGCCACAAAACCAGCAATCATTCCACAAAGGGTATCACCCATGCCACCAGTTGCCTGATAAGGACCACCAACGGTTAATTCTCCAACTTGGCTACCTTGTAAGATTTTGGTGTGATGACTTTTAGCCACTAAAATCGTCTCTTTTGGAAAATTAGCTAGAGCTGCTTGTGTATTTTCAAGACTTTGGTCAGCAATTGCCAAACCAGACAGACGTTCCCACTCCTTTTGGTGCGGTGTTAAAATAATGTGACCTGCCTGACAAAAAACTGGCATGGCTTTGGCAAGAAGATTTAAAGCAGAGCCATCAACAAGCAAAATCTGATTTTCAGAAACTTTAGAAAGCACTTCTTCAAACACACGTTTAGCTTTGCTATTTTCTCCTAAACCAGGACCAATCAAAACCACATCTGCCTTAGTAAGATTTTCTGCTAAAAATTCTTCGTCCTCACAATCAAAAGCCATAGCTTCTGGTAACTGAGTGTGAAGTGCTACAATGTTCTCACGTTCAGTTGCTACTGTCACTAGTCCAGCACCGCTTTTAACAGCAGCTAAAGCACTCATGATAATAGCCCCGCCATAAGGATAAAAGCCACCAATCAAGAGTACGCGCCCATAAGTCCCCTTATGGGAATCCGCTTGACGTTTGACAACAACCTTGCGTGCTAAGCGTTCGTCAATAATCATGCTTTCACACTTCTAAGAGCTGATTGATAAGTTTGCTCCATCAGCATGGTAATTGTCATTGGACCAACGCCTCCAGGAACTGGTGTGATGAGACTAGCTACTGGTTCAACTTCATCAAACTTAACATCCCCGATTAATTTGCCATTTTCATCACGGTTCATACCAACATCAATGACTACAGCGCCTTCTTTGACGAATTCCTTAGTCACAAAATGTCCTTGACCGATTGCCACAATCAAGACATCAGCTTGTTTTGTTACACGCGCCAAGTCACGAGTACGTGAGTGCGCTAGTGTCACTGTTGCATTTTTATCAAGCAAGAGCTGCGCCATTGGTTTTCCGACAATATTTGAACGACCGATAATAACTGCCGTTTTTCCTTCTAAATCAACTTCGTAAGCACGCAATAATTCCATGATTCCAGCTGGCGTACATGGCACCATGACAGGACGTCCATTCCAAAGGTGTCCTGTATTGATAGGGTGAAAACCATCCACATCTTTTTTAGGATCAATTGCCAAAATCACACGTTTGTCGTTAATGTGGGCAGGAAGTGGTAGCTGTACCAAAATCCCGTGGAAGCGATCATCGTTATTATATTGCTCAATGACTTGAATCAATTCTTCCTCACTAGTTGATTCTGATAAACGAACCGTTTCACTCAAGAATCCAGCTTTCTTAGCAGAGCGTTCTTTATTACGCACATAAACCTGACTAGCGGGATCATCACCAACCAAAATCACCACCAAACCAGGTACAATACCAGCTTCAGCTTTTAATTTTTCAACCTTCTCAACTAATTCATTTTGCATTTTAGCAGCTAAAGCTTTACCATCTATAAGTTTTGCCATGAAATTCTCCTGAAAATATATTTCTTTTATTATACCAGAAAGCGACTTCATAATAAAATATTTTTTAATAAATTATCAGAATATTCTATAAAAATACAGCAAAAGAAATACCTGCTCAGCTGAGCAAGCATTCCTCTGTTATTTCATTTTCACACTTTTATGTTGGCTATCTTTTACAGGACAAGAACAATTGCAATCACCACAAGAGCCTTTACCCTTGATGAAACTACGTAAGCCCATAAAGACAGCAAATGCAATTAGCAATGCAATAATAATAGTCGCCATAAACACTATTCTCCAACTTTTTCTAGATTATCTAATGTAATCACTTCTTCTTTTTCTTGAGCTGGTTTTCTCACGATAAAGTAGATAATCGCAATTAATAGAACAACAGCTACGATTGTCCAGAAGTTAATACCTTTACCGTAGAAAGCAACAAGCCCAAGTTGATAAATAATCAGACTAACAACGTAAGCGAGACCTGTTTGGAAACCAATAGCTCCAAGTGTCCACTTAGCATCACCCATTTCACGTTTGATAGCTCCCATTGCGGCAAAACATGGTGCACAAAGAAGGTTGAAAATCAAGAATGAGTAACCTGCAAGAGCTGAGTAATCCAATTGCAATGCTCGATACAAGCCGCTAGTAGTACTATCATTATACAAGACACCAAATGTTCCAACAACAGCCTCTTTAGCACCCAGACCTGTTACAGCTGCAACAGTTGCTTTCCAGTTACCAAATCCAAGTGGTGTGAAAATCCAAGCCACTAAATTACCAAGTGTTGCAAGGATTGATTTATTTGTAGGAACAGCGTGTAGTGTAAAGCTATAATTTGACATAAACCAAATAATAACTGTCAAGCTAAAGATAACCGTACCTGCACGTTTTACAAAGCTAAGAGCTTTACCAAAAGCATAGCGAAGTACACTCATAACTTTTGGCATGTGATAAGCTGGCAATTCCATGATAAATGGGCTCACATAACTTCCAAATAATTTTGTTTTCTTAAGAGCAATACCAGATAAAATAATGGTAAAGAAACCAATAAAGTATGCTGACGGTGCCACATAAGCATTACTTGGGAAGAAAGCACCTGCAATCAAAGCAATGATTGCTAATTTAGCAGAACATGGCATGAAGGTTGCTGTCATGATTGTGATACGACGGTCACGTTCATTTTCAATGGTACGACTAGCCATAATCGCTGGAACACCACAACCTGTTGCAATCAACATTGGGATAAATGATTTACCAGACAAACCAAAGCGACGGAAAATACGGTCCATTACGAAAGCGACACGGCTCATATAACCAATATCTTCCAAAATGCCCAAACAGATAAAGAGGACGAAGATTTGCGGCAAGAAACCAAGGACGGTTCCAACACCAGCTACAATACCATCAATGATAAGTGATTCTAGCCATCCTGAAACATGAAGAGCATCCAGACCAGATTGAACCCAACCAGGAACCAATTTACCAAAAAGAACATCATTAACCCAGTCAGTTCCCATTGTACCAACAGTCTGAATAGAAAGATAGTAAACCAAGAACATCACGACAGCAAAAATTGGTAGGGCCAAGATACGATTTGTTACAATTCGGTCAATTTTGTCTGAGACTGTCATTTTGAAATTGCTATCTTGGTTTTGAGCCATTTTAGCCACACGTTCGATAAATTCGTAACGTTCATTAATAACGATTGATTCAGAATCCTCAGTAAAAATTTCCTCAGTAATCTTAATGACTTGATTGATTTCACCTTTTTGGAAATCTGACAAATGAAGCTCTTCTTGAACCAAGCTATCACGTTCAAATAATTTAATGGCATAAAAACGCGCTGAACGTTCTGGAACAACATCTCCTAAAATATCGATAATTTGTTTAACAGCTGCTTCGAATTGGTCACTGTAAGTTGGATATTGAATAAAGTCAACACTTTCTTTTGTCGTGTTAGCAGCCTTTTTAACAACTTTATCAACACCAGTGTTTTTAATTGCACTAGTTGAAACAACTGGAACACCTAATTGATAAGAAAGTTTATCAATGTTAATTGTTTTTCCTTGAGCTTTTAGAGCATCACTCATATTAAGTGCAACAGTTACTGGAATTCCTGTTTCAATCAATTGAGTAGTCAAGTAAAGGTTACGTTCCAAGTTTGTCGCATCAACAACGTTAAGAATGCTGTCAGCATCATTACTCAATAAATAATCACGCGCAACTTTTTCTTCAGGCGTGTAAGGTGACATTGAATAAATCCCTGGTAAATCTTGAACTTTCCAGTCTGCGTGTTTCTTAACTGTTCCACTTTTACGCTCAACAGTAACACCAGGCCAGTTACCAACGCGTTGACTTGTTCCTGTCAATAAGTTAAAAAGACTTGTTTTACCACTATTCGGATTACCGATTAAGGCTATCTCTGTCATTTTTCCCCCTCGCTATCTACTTTTACGACACTAATCATTTGCGCTTCAGACTTACGAAGTGTCAATTCGTAACCGCGTAAGCTAATTTCAATTGGATCTCCTAAAGGAGCAACTTTACGTAAGTAAACTTTTGTATGGCGAGTCAAGCCCATATCCATAAGACGACGTTTTGCTTCATTCATTGCATAAATACCGTCAACGTAAGCATACTCACCTACTTTTAACTCTGAAAGAGGAAGGGATAATAGAGCACCTTCTTCTTCTGTGACATCAATTTGACTTAAAATCGATTGATCAAAAGCCAAACGACTTGATTTAAGCATAACAATCGCACTAGTTGGCGTTTTAGAAACCACTTTAAGTGAGGCTCCTACTTTTAGCCCCAAGTCTGACAAGTGTCTAACACTCTCATCAGGTAAATCAATACTGACAATAGTGTAAGGAATACCAACTTTAGCATTCTGCAAAATCAAAATTCTTGACCTCCCCAAATTTTTTTGATAAAATATTTGACCTTCCGTCCGAATCATTATATCATAAACATAGACGAAAAAAACCATAAAAATTAATTTTTTTCTTTATTTATACATTGATTAGAATCATTCTAAATAAAACCAACCTTTATTTAGAATCGTTATAATATAGCTGTTTCCACAACTCTTTCATAGACTAAAGCACTCTTAAAAATAACTAAAATATAAAAATTAAGTGTACTTAATGTATAAAAATCGCTCATTTACAGTTAATGTTTTGCTCATTTTTAAGTGCCTTTAACTTTCTTTTTTTTTATAACAAAAAACCTCAGCCGAGTTTGTAACTCAACTGGGGCTATTTTTTATCTTACAAAACTTTACTCAAGAAATCTTTTGTACGTGCTTCTTTTGTGTGTTCAAAAACATCTTCTGGTGAGCCTTGTTCAACAATCACGCCACCGTCCATGAAAATGACACGGTCAGCAACTTCACGCGCAAATCCCATTTCATGCGTTACAATTGCCATTGTCATACCAGATTTCGCCAAATCTTGCATAACACCAAGAACTTCACCAACCATTTCTGGGTCAAGCGCTGATGTTGGTTCATCAAAAAGAAGAACATCTGGGTCCATGGCAAGACCACGCGCAATAGCAATACGTTGTTGTTGACCACCTGATAGACTTGTTGGATAGGCATCAGCTTTATCACGAAGCCCAACTTTATCTAGCAAATCATAAGCTTTAGCTTGCGCTTCTTCTTTAGAAACACCTTTTGTCTTAATTGGTGACAAAGTGATATTATCAAGCACTGTCATATTTGGGAAGAGGTTAAATTGTTGGAAAACCATTCCCATTTTTTCACGCATTTTGAAAATGTCATTTTTCTTATCAGTAATATCGACACCTTCAAAGGTAATCACACCCTTAGTAGGTGTTTCAAGCAAGTTCATTGTACGAAGGAAAGTTGATTTCCCAGATCCTGAAGGGCCGATGATAACAACAACTTCACCTGCTTTAATATCAAGATCAATGCCTTTAAGCACTTCATTTTTTCCGAAGTATTTGTGAAGGCCTTTAATTGAAATAAGAGTCTCTGACATTAGTTGCTACCTCCATTTCCCATACGATTTTCAAGTTTTTTAAGTAAGAATGACAAGACTGTAGTCACCATGAGGTAATAGAATGCAGCAAACAACAATGGCGTAATTGGTAGATATGTAGCTGTTACGACTGATTGTGCACCGTTCCACAATTCCATAACACCGATTGTTTGAAGAAGTGAACTATCTTTGATAATCGTAATAAATTCATTACCAAGAGCTGGTAAAATATTTTTAAGGGCTTGTGGCAAAATAACATAACGCATTGCATTCACAGGGCGAATTCCTAATGAATAAGCCGCTTCAAGTTGCCCTTTTGGCACTGCTTCGATACCAGCACGAACAATTTCAGAAATATAAGCTCCGCTATTTAGCGAAATAATAATAATACCTGGAAGCAAACGTGAAAAGTCAAGGTCCAAAACGCCAAAACCTACGATAGGTGCATTACTAAAATGCATCCAAGCAAAGGCAATCATGATTTGCACGACCATCGGAGTTCCACGAAAGACCCAAACATAAAAACTAGCAATCCAATTTAAAATTTTAATATTTGTACGTTTAACTAAAGCAACCAAGATACCAATGATTGTCCCAAAAAAGACAACACAAGCTGAAATCATGATGGTTACAAGGACACCGTAGTTAAAATAAGCCCAATACTTTGGTAAAAATGAAAAATCCATTTGTGTCTCCTATAAGCAATAATCAATTAATTATAACATATATTGAATAAAAATACCAATCAACACTAAAGGATGGTTTGGCTTAAAAAGCTTGATATATAGGGATTTTAGACACTTCTAGTCAAAACGATTAAAAAGAATTTTTACCTAAGTATCAAGCATTTATAAAAAACAAAAAAGCCTAGAAAATCCTAGACTTTTATCAATTCAAAATAGCAATATAAGAAAGCACAGAAACCACACTTAAAAATAGGATGGAAAGGACTAAAAATCCTTTGCCCTTATACTGTGTCTGAATTTTTTCTTTATCTTAGTAAAGAAGATCGTAAATTTCCATTGCGATCAAATCAATGCTGTCAAATGAGTAAGACTCACGTGCTTCAACATCACGCAAAGTGAAAACTGGACCATTTTCAGGGTCATTGCTAAAAGACACTTCTGCCACAACGACACCATCACGTTCAAAATTACGTTTAAGATTGCTACCATCAGTCGTCATTAATTCAAGACGATTGATAATTCTCACCAAATGTGATTCCATGACTATTCTCCTCTTCGTTTATTGTCCATACTATTTTAACATAATTTCTCCTAAACAAACAACAAGAGAGTGCATTTTCTCACATTTATCACAATTTCTCGTCAAAAAAGAACGTTTTAAATCTCTTTTAGGGAATTATACATAATCGCTTTGATGGAATGCATGCGGTTCTCAGCTTCTTGGAAAATGACTGAGCTGTATTTTTGGAAGACTTCATCTGTAATTTCAAGTTCTGCTAAACCATATTTATCATAGATATCTTGACCGATTTCTGTGTTTAAATCATGGAAAGCAGGCAAGCAATGCATGACAATCACATCTGGATTTCCTGTCTTTTCAACCAAATCAGCATTAATTTGATAAGGCAACAAAAGGTCGATACGTTCTTTAAAATCAACTTTTTCGCCCATTGACACCCAAACGTCTGTGTAAAGCATATCAACGCCACAAACGGCATCAAGCTCATCAGTAATAGTCAACTCAGCTCCGTTATTGTGTGCTTGTGCAATCTCGATGATTTCTTTTTCTGGCTGTAAGCTAGCTGGTGCAATGATTTTTACATTCACGCCAAGAATAGCTGAAGTAACTAACAAAGAATTTGCCATATTGTTGCGTCCATCGCCAACATAAGCGATTGTCAAACCTTCTAGTTTTCCAAAAACTTCTTTTAATGTCATAAAATCAGCAATCATTTGCGTTGGATGCCAAGTATCTGTCAAACCATTCCAGACAGGCACACCAGAGAATTCCGCTAAAGCTTCAACATCAGATTGCTTGAAGCCACGATATTCAATCCCGTCAAACATTGAACCTAGAACTTTTGCCGTATCAATTACGGATTCTTTTTTGCCAAGTTGAATTTCACTGCTTCCCAGATAAGTCACATTCATCCCTAAATCTTGTCCAGCTACTGTAAAAGCAGAACGTGTTCTGGTACTTGTCTTCTCGAAAATAAGAGCAATATTTAAGCCTTCTAAATATTTATGAGCAATTTTCTTCTTTTTCAACTCTTTAAATCTCAATCCCAAATCAATGAGATTAGTTAGCTCTTCCTTAGTAAAATCAATCTCTTTCAAAAACGAATTATTAAAAACCATAGGCCAATCCATCCTTTTCTTCTTGAATAATATACCTAATTTTAGCATAATTATACACCTTGTCAAGTCTATTTTGAATAAAAATAAATTTTAATTCAGAAAAGCATGTCATTTATAATTGACATGTCACATATATTATACTATACTTGATACAAGAAAGATTAGGATGGAATAATGAACCGAGTTAAAGAATTTCGAACTAATTTAGGTATTTCTCAGCTGACCCTTGCTAAGCAAATAGGAATCGCAAGGCAAACTGTTAATTTAATTGAAAATAACAAGTACAATCCTTCACTTGACCTTTGCATCAAGTTAGCCGAGGCATTAGGAACTGATCTAAATACACTATTTTGGGAGACTCGCCATCTTTAAAAAGGAATTGGAAATTAGGAGATTTAGTCATGAAAAAAAGTAAAGGGCCGCTATGGCCACGATTCATCAAACGATTTTATGGTATTAATGGAGCATTGGACGAATACCGTGAACAAGAAGTTAACCGTATTGGAAATAAATTATTTATTTTGCTCTTCCTTTTTGAATTTATTTCAACAGCTCTTACCTCTCTCTTGAGCACTGTCTGGAAAGTATCTGCTGAAATTTTTCTCTACTGCAACGCTTTTGTCATTATTTTTGTCATGCCAATGGTTATGATGACAATGCTGACCAATAGAGACTTACAAGGACCTCTTGAAGTCCCTAGAGATAAGCTTGAGATAGAGCGTCAAAAAGCTAAGAAAAAAGGTTGGCTTAATGGAGTTGTTTTTGCCATTTTTATGCTTGTTTTTAATATGTTTATCAAATGGCAAGAAGGTGAAAATCCTTTTGAAATTTTGTTCAATCCTCTCTTCTTAAGCATCCTCATTTTTTCTGGTTTTATCTTTGGAGCTATTATGGGGTCTATGGCTGCTAGTCAAATTGACCCTGAAAAAAATTAGCACTCTTTTTATAAGAGTGCTAATTTTTTAATGCTTTTTACTTGATTTCCTAGTGGCTAGTGCTATAATGTAAGTATGAAATCTGACTATCTTTGACCTTTGTTGTTTTAGTCAGACATTACGAAAGGAGGGTATTTTATATGCTCTGTCAAAATTGTCATTTAAATGAATCTACTATTCACCTGTATACAAATGTCAATGGTCAGCAAAAGCAAATTGATTTGTGTCAAAATTGCTATCAAATTATGAAAACTGACCCAAATAACGCTATTTTAGGAGGATTAGGAGGTAATCCTCAATCATCTTCTAACCAAACAAACCAATCATCGAATCCTTTCGACGATTTCTTTAGTAATCTCAGCGGCTTCCCAGCATTTGGAAGCCAAGGATTCCAAAATACTCCTCCAACTCAATCTGGTGGAGGCAATAATAACGGACGCGGTGGCAATGGCAACAACAATTTCCGCCCAAACGGACCAGCACAGCAAGAACCTAAGGGCTTGCTAGAAGAATTTGGTATCAATGTTACTGATATCGCACGCCGTGGTGATATCGACCCTGTTATCGGACGTGATGCTGAAATTGTTCGTGTTATCGAAATTCTTAACCGCCGTACAAAAAACAATCCTGTTCTTATCGGAGAACCTGGTGTTGGTAAAACTGCCGTTGTTGAAGGATTAGCCCAAAAAATTGTAGACGGTAACGTTCCACAAAAACTCCAAAATAAACAAGTTATCCGCCTAGACGTGGTAAGCCTTGTTCAAGGAACTGGTATTCGTGGTCAATTTGAAGAACGTATGCAAAAACTCATGGAAGAAATCCGTGAACGTAAAGATGTTATCCTCTTCATCGATGAAATCCACGAAATTGTCGGCGCTGGTAATGCTGGTGACGGTAACATGGATGCTGGTAACATCTTGAAACCCGCTCTTGCTCGTGGAGAACTTCAATTAGTCGGCGCTACTACTCTTAACGAATACCGTATCATCGAAAAAGATGCTGCGCTTGAACGTCGTATGCAACCTGTAAAAGTTGACGAACCAAGCGTCGAAGAAACTATCACTATTCTTCGTGGTATTCAAAAGAAATACGAAGATTATCACCATGTCAAATACAGTGATGATGCTATCGAAGCTGCTGCTACCCTCTCAAATCGCTACATTCAAGACCGTTTCCTTCCAGATAAAGCTATCGACCTTCTCGACGAAGCTGGTTCTAAGATGAACTTGACACTCAACTTTGTTGATCCAAAAGAAATTGACAAACGTTTGGTTCAAGCCGAAAACCTAAAAACTCAAGCCACTCGTGAAGAAGATTACGAACGCGCAGCATATTTCCGTGATCAAATCGCTAAATACAAGGAAATGCAAAAACAAACCATCAACGAAGATGATATTCCAGTGATTACTGAGAAAACTATCGAAGCAATCGTTGAAGAAAAAACAAACATCCCTGTTGGTGACTTGAAAGAAAAAGAACAATCACAATTGATTCACCTTGCTGATGACTTGAAAGAACACGTTATTGGTCAAGATGAAGCCGTTGATAAGATTGCCAAAGCTATCCGTCGTAACCGTGTTGGTCTTGGTACACCAAACCGTCCAATTGGTTCATTCCTCTTTGTCGGTCCTACTGGTGTCGGAAAAACAGAACTTTCAAAACAACTTGCTATCGAACTCTTTGGTTCAGCTGATAGCATGATTCGTTTTGACATGTCTGAATACATGGAAAAACATGCCGTCGCTAAACTCGTCGGAGCCCCTCCAGGATATGTTGGTTACGAAGAAGCTGGTCAATTGACTGAAAAAGTTCGTCGAAATCCATACTCACTCATCTTGCTTGATGAAGTTGAAAAAGCACACCCTGATGTCATGCACATGTTCTTGCAAGTTCTTGACGATGGGCGTTTAACTGACGGTCAAGGACGCACTGTAAGCTTTAAAGATACAATTATCATCATGACATCTAACGCTGGTACTGGCAAATCTGAAGCTTCTGTTGGTTTTGGTGCTGCTCGTGAAGGACGTACAAATTCTGTTCTTGGTCAACTTGGAGACTTCTTCAGTCCTGAATTCATGAACCGTTTTGACGGCATTATCGAATTCAAAGCACTAAGCAAAGATAATCTCCTTCATATCGTTAACCTCATGCTTGACGATGTTAACAACCGTTTGGCAACTAACGATATTCACCTTGAAGTAACAGATAAAGTTAAAGAAAAACTAGTTGACCTTGGATATGATCCTAAGATGGGTGCTCGTCCACTTCGTCGTACTATCCAAGATCACATTGAAGATGCTATTACAGACTTCTACCTTGAACACCCAACTGAAAAAGATTTAAAAGCTGTGATGACAAGCAATGGTAAAATCATCATCAAATCAGCTAAAAAAGTTGAAAAAGAAGAAACTGTTTCAGCAGAATAATAAAAGCAAAGTCTAGGAAGTTTTTAGCTTTCTAGGCTTTTTTAACAATCCAGAAATCAAAATATTCCGACAATTTTCTAGCAAAAGACAACTTTTTTTAGTATAATAACAACAATAGCCACTCTTACAAATCTACTTTAGAGATTAATCATTCCATCTCCACTCATTCGGACACTTGTTTTATAGGAGAATATTATGTCAAACCCAACTTTTGGTGAAAAACTTGATAACGTTGATTACAAAGCTCGCTACGGAGTGTATGCCATTATTCCAAATGCGACTAAAGACCAAATCATTTTAGTTCAAGCCCCTAACGGCTCTTGGTTCCTTCCAGGCGGAGAAATCGAAGCGGGCGAAGATCATTTTTCAGCTTTAAAACGCGAACTTATTGAAGAACTCGGATTTTCAGCTGAACTTGGTTATTATTACGGACAAGCTGACGAGTACTTCTACTCACGTCATCGTGATACTTATTTTTATAACCCTGCTTACCTCTATGAAGTCACACATTATGAAAAAATTGGGGCACCGCTTGAAGATTTTAATCACCTTGCTTGGTTCCCAGTCGATGAAGCTATTGTAAAATTAAAACGTGGCAGCCATAAATGGGGTGTTGATGCTTGGAAAAAAAATCATCATTAAAATCTCATAATCTAAGTTTTTCACCTAAAATAGTGTTATAATAATGGTAGAAAGTTCATAGGAGGAAATTTATGAGGTTAATCAACACAACAAGTAGTCATTCCGAGCTAGTTCGTAACCAGCTTCGAAACACGGACGCTAAACTCGTTGAGACTTACTCTGCAGGAAATACCGATGTTGTTTTCACTAAAGCACCAAGTCATTACGAACTGTTGATTTCAAACAAGTATCGTGCTATCAAAGAAAGTGAAATCGAAGCCATTCGGGAATTCTTCCTCAAACGCAAAATTGACAAATCTACCGTTCAATTAGATCAGTTGAAAACCTTACATACAGCGAATCTAATTGAAATTTCCTTCCCAACAGTTCACTAATCAGGTTTTTAAAACCTGATTTTTTTTAGTTTACATACAAAAAAAACGAACTCAAGTGAGTTCGTTTTTAGTTATTATAGGTTATCGCATTATTTTGCTTTAACTTCAAAGCCTTCTGCTACTGCTTCTGGGAAGTTAGCTTCAACGATTTCAGCACAGTGGTCACAAATTGTAACACCGTATGAACGTTCTTTAGCTGTTGGATCTACGCGACGGCAACGATCACAAACTTCACCTTCAGCATGCGCTACTGTAAAGGCAACACCATCAAAGGCAACCGCATCTGCTGGAGCAGCTTCGTCAGTAACAGTCAATTGTGATACGATCAACAATTGAGCAATGTCGCTATCAAGGGCAGCAAGAAGAGTTTTCACTTCTTCACCAGCATAAATTGTCAAGTGTGCTTCCAATGATTTACCAATAACTTTAGCGTTACGAGCTTCTTCCAAAGCTTTTTGAGCTTGGTTACGAAGTGTCATGAAGGCATCCCATTCTTCAAGAATATTTTCTTGACCTTCGAAAACTTCAGCATCTGGTAATTCAGACAATTGAACGAATTCTTCTGGTTCGAATTCAAGGTATGACCAGATTTCTTCAGCTGTGTGTGGAAGAATTGGAGTCAACAATTTAGTGATTTTAACCAAGATATCGTAGAAGACTGTTTGCATTTGACGGCGAGCAATATTGTCTGCTGCTTCGATGTAAACAACGTCTTTGGCGAAATCAAGGTAGAAGGCTGACAAATCAACTGTGATAAAGTTAACAACAGCTTTGTAGATAGCCATGAAGTCATAGTCTTCATAAGCTTTACGGATTGTAGCTACCAATTGGTTGAATTTAACAGTCATGTATTTATCAACCGAACGCAAGTCTTCGTAAGCGACGGCATCTTTATTTGGATTGAAGTCTGTTGTGTTAGCAATCAAGAAACGAAGTGTGTTACGGATTTTACGGTAAGTTTCTGAAACTTGACCAAGGATTTCCATAGAAACACGTACGTCAGCGTCAGTATCTACTGAAGCAACCCACAAACGAAGGATTTCAGCACCGTATTGTTTTGCAACGTCGTTTGGTGAAATGATATTACCTTTAGATTTAGACATTTTTTCACCTTTACCATCAAGAACGAAACCTTGTGAAAGCACAGCTTTGTAAGGTGCATGTCCGTTAACAGCAACTGAAGTAATCAATGATGAGTTGAACCAACCACGGTATTGGTCAGAACCTTCAAGGTAAAGATCAGCTGGATATTCCAAACCTTCACGAGCGTTCATCACACCATTCCATGAAGAACCTGAATCGAACCAAACGTCCATGATATCAGTTTCTTTAGTGAATTCACCATTTGGTGAACCTGGGTGAGTGAATCCTTCTGGAAGAAGGTCTTTGGCATCGCGTTCCCACCATACGATTGAACCGAATTCTTCGAACAAGTCAGCCACGTGATCAGTCACTTCTTTAGTCATGATAGCTGTACCATCTTCAGCATAGAAGATTGGAAGTGGAACACCCCAAGCACGTTGACGTGAGATTACCCAGTCACCACGGTCACGAATCATGTTGTAAAGACGAGTGCGACCCCATTCTGGATAGAATGTTGTGCGATCAATTTCATCAAGGATGTCTTGACGGAATTTAGAAACAGAGGCGAACCATTGTGGAACAGCACGCCAGATGATAGGTTTTTTAGTACGCCAGTCAAATGGGTATGAGTGAGTGATAACTTCGCTAGCAAGCAAAAGATCACCAAGTTTTTCTTTAACAGTTGGAACAACTTTATCGTAGAATTGACCTTGGAATTCAGGGCCTGCATTTTCCATCATGATACCACGTTCGTCAACTGTAACAGCAACTTCAAGGTTGTATTTGATACCTACATTGTAGTCATCTTCACCAAAACCAGGTGCAGTGTGGACAACACCAGTACCAGAATCAAGTGTAACGTGATCACCCAAGATAACAAGTTCGTCTACTTCTGTATCCCATGGGTGTTCAGTAACGATGTATTCAAGTTCAGTACCTTTGTGTTTTGCAAGAACTTCAAATGATTCCCAACCGAATTTTTCAGCAAGGCTATCAAGAAGTGCTTCCGCAACCACAAATTTACGATCATCGTTAGCAGGTTTAACAACAACATAATCCATATCAGGACCAACAGTCAAACCACGTGAAGCAGTTACTGTAAATGGAGTTGTTGTCCAAACAACGATGTATGTATCTGTATCAAGAACACCTTTACCATCTTTAACTTTGTTAGCATAGTAAAGTGAAGTTGAATCAATATCATGATATTCAATTTCAGCTTCGGCAAGAGCTGATTCTGATGACCATGACCAGTAAACTGGTTTAGCACCACGGTAGATATAACCTTTATCAGCCATTGCACCAAAGACACGGATTTGTGCAGCTTCATATGCAGGAATAAGTGTTACATATGGATTTTCCCAATCTGCAGATACACCAAGACGTTTGAAATCTTCACGTTGTTTATCTACTTGGCTAAGAGCGTATTCACGACACATTTCAAGGTATTCAGTCAAAGGAATTTCTTTACGTTTTACACCTTTTTTAGCCAATACTTGTTCAATTGGAAGTCCATGTGTATCCCAACCAGGAACATAAGGAGCACGGAAACCAGACATTGATTTTGAACGCACAATAATGTCTTTAGAAATTTTGTTCATGGCGTGACCAACGTGGATATTACCATTGGCATATGGAGGTCCATCGTGGAGGTTGAATGAAGGTTTGCCTTCGTTTAATTGTTGACGTTTAGCATAGATGTCTGCTTCTTCCCATTCTTTTTGCCACTTAGGCTCTTTGTTTGGGAGTCCAGCACGCATTGGAAAAGCAGTTTTTCCAAGATTAAGCGTTTCTTTTAATTTCATGACTACTCCTTATAATAAATAATATTCAACTGTCCATGATTAACTCATTGACAGAAAAATGACTTTTTAAAGTGGTAAAACAAAACGAGCTCTCGTCTCAGTAAGGACGAAAGCTCGTGGTACCACCTTAGTTTAGAAATTTAGCTACACTGAAAAATAAGGTAGAAATCTAAATTTCCCTCTTTAACCCGTAAGGTGAGTTTCTCCCTTTTATCTTACTTCATTCAGATAAAATCTTAGAAAAGGATAACTGATATCCCAGTGATTGCAGACCTCGCACCATCGTCCACTCGCTGTTAATATAGCATATCAATCGCGTTTTTCTTATTCTTCAATATTTAATTTAAATGTTTGTGTTTCGTTAAGATTGATGTCATCGGCATCATCAATAACAGGAAGTTTTTGTGTTTCTTCAAGGTGTTTGTTTCCTGCTTCTACACGACGTTGCAATTCTTCCATTTCTTCTGGAGTGAATTGACGTGTAGCATCCATTGACAATTCATCATCAGCTTCAGGCATTTCTTCTTCCAAAACTTTCTCAACAACTTCACGGAAAGCTGCATCAGAATTTTGAAGGTAAACAGCAGTTGGTTGCAACAATTCTGTCCATTCTGGTGAATTTGTCAAACCAAGTTGACCTTCGATAGCGGCAACCAAACGTTGGTGGAAGACACGTGTTTGACGTTTCAAATCTTCTGTTTCAACCGCAACACGTTTAGCTTCATCTGTTGCATCACGCAAGATTTGGTTTGCTTTAGATTTTGCTTCGTCAATCAAATGTTGTGCATCGTAGTTAGCTTTGCTAACAAGGTTAGCAGCTTCATCATTAGCTGATGTTTTAACTTTTTCAGCAGTTTCTTGAGCAAGAATAACAGATTGGCTCAAAGATTCTTTCATTTCATCAAAGTAAGCAAGTTTGTCTTCTAAATCTTTGATTCTGTTTTCTTGTTCATGATTGCGACGAACCAAGTCTTCGTAGTCATCTACAACGATATCAAGAAATTCATTAACTTCTTCTTCGTCGTATCCACGAAATTTTAATTTAAATGTTTTATCTTTAATATCAAGTGCTGTAAGTGCCATTGATTTCTCCTTATTTATGTATCATCTTATCTACGGTCAATTTGTATTTTCCATTCTTCGTAAGCCCATTCTCACTTAAGATAGAAAACCGACCAAATCCTCTAACACTAATCAAATCTCCAACTTGAAGCATTTCTGAAGGTCTATCAAGCGTCTGATAGTTAAGCTTTACCTTTTCAGCACTGATCAACTGAATACCTTGACTTCTAGAAAGCTTCAAAACTGTTGCTAGAACTTTATCCAAACGCATACTTGAAACCATGATATCTAGCTGATGAGATTCTTTTTCTCCCTTAATTAACTGGTCAAGCGGAATCTCTTTTAGGCTTACACTTGCTTTTGCAATCTTAGTAACATTAACTCGAAAATAATCAACCATATTTTTCGTAACTAATAACTGTGCGTAGCCTTGTTCAACTAAAATATCTCCAATAATCGTTCGCTTAACTCCAAGCTTGTGAAGTAAAGTTCCCATTATTTGAGCGTGAGTTAATTGATTAAACTTCGAATTATAGTTCACTTCTAGCAGTGCTAACTCGAAATCTTCCAAATTTAGCTCATAGTAATCAGGTGCAACTAGTATACGTGCGTACTCTGCAGGATAATAATCACTCGAAACAAAGTAGCGCAAGCCTCGATTTCCAAGAATACTTTTAGCAATATCAACTTGGCGAGGATTTAGAAAATCTGTTAATGAATAAGCGTATGTCTCTTCTACCCTCTGAGCGATGTCATCCATTTTTTCAATGAAATCATACTCTTCAGGTCGAAAATGTTGGTAAATTTCTTTTTTCATCGAACCAATAACATAATAAGAAAGCGACTCAAGAGATTTAAGGCAATAACCGCGGCCCAAATCGTAAAGTCCAATCCCATAAATTGAAGATTTAAACGTTGAAAAGGTTTAATTACTGGTTCAACAATTTGAACCAATAAACGACCAAATCCAGTGTTATACGCACCAGGAAACCAAGATAGGAGCGCATACGCAATTAGCAGATAAGAGTATAATTGAATGGTTTTTAATAGTACAATTAATACAAAAATCATATATTAGCGTCTCTTCATGTCAAAATCGAACCCAACATCTTGTCCCGCATTTGGGATTGGAAGTTCTTCGAGATTGACGATGACATTTGATGGTGTCAACAAATACATTGAACTGCCAACTTTTTGAAGACTACCATAAAGAACTTTACTTGCACCATCAATAAAATCAAGACAACGACGTGCTTGAGCATCAAGCATATATTGAAAATCAATCAATACACATTCGTTAACAATCAATAAATCAACAATTTCTTGAGCATCCTCATATTTACGAGGGTATTTCAAGGCAATTGTTGTAGTCGTTTGATTGTTTCGAACTTGTAATTGTTCTTCACGACGTTGATTCAATGAATGAACGTGCGGATTTTCATCAGTAGCACGTCTTTGTTGAGGTTGCACACGTTGACGAACAGCACCACCAGCTTGAACTTGTTGAGCTCGTGCTGATGAGAATTGCTGTTCTGCGCGTCTAGGTGCTTGCTGTGGCTTAGCCTCAACTTGTTGTTGAACACGAGGTTGTCTAACCTCATCTTCAACAGTTTCTTCAACATCACTTACCTCATCAGTATCGAAATAAGAGATTAGTTTGTCAAATTTATCTTTCAAAGCCATGTTTTTCTCCCGTTATTTAAAGAATGATGATCCAATTCTAACAAAAGTTGCCCCATTGCGAATAGCAATTGGGAAATCACCACTCATGCCCATACTTAATTCGGTAAACGGCATATGAGCTAATTGTCGTGCCTGCAACTCTTGTCTAAGTTTGTCGGCTTTTCCAAAAATGTCGTCAATTTCACTTTCAGAAGCATTCTTAGGCGCCATCGTCATCAATCCTACAATTTCCACTTTATCAAAGTCAGAGATTTCAGCTAAAGCTTCATCAATTTCTGAAACTTTAAAGCCGTGTTTACTCTCTTCCTCGGAAATATTAACCTGTAGGAAGCATTTAATGGGATGCTCTGCTCTTTTCTGGATTTCAGCAGCTAATTTAACAGAATCTAAAGCGTGAAAATAATCAACGTAATTAATGACATTTTTTACTTTACGACGCTGTAGAGTACCGATTAAGTGCCATGTTAAATTTTTATCTTTTAACGCTTCATACTTATCCAGAAACATATCGACCCTATTTTCACCAATATGTTCAATACCTGTGTCAATAAGACGAGCAGCAACACCACTATCAACATACTTCGTCACAGCAATAATCTTGACACTTTCTTGTGAACGATTGGCTGCTTTTGTTGCTTGCGCAACCTGTTCAAAAACAAGGTCTTTATTTTTTTGAAAATCGGTCATTAACGATTTTTGAAGAATGGTGGTGTTTCAAGTTCATCATCAGCATCTTCATTAGCTGTAAATGTTGACATTGTCAATTTGCTATCAAGTTCGCCTTCTGTTGGACGTGCGATGTTGTCGCGACGAAGGTCCCAATTTCCAAATGAATTATCTTTTTGTTGTGATTGATTTGCTGTTGGTTGTTGTGGAGCTGGCATTGCATGGTTTTCGCTCATATCATAGTCAAAGTTTGAACGACGTTCAAAAGCGGCTTGACCAGGTTGTTGAGCACGTTCTGAAGCGTATTGAGCGCCAGCTGCTTGTTGTGCGTTGTTTTGTGCAAATGAACGAGTTGCTTGTGGACGGAATCCTGCTACTTGTTCTGCACGATCTTGATGAACACCTGTAGCTACAACAGTTACACGGATTTCATCTTTCATTGTGTCATCAATAGATGTACCAAGCCAGATGTTAACACCTTTACCAGCTGCTTGACTGATGATTTCAGAAGCTTCTTCTGCTTCAGTAAGAGTCATGTCAAGACCACCAGTTACGTTAACGATAACATCTTCAGCACCATCGATTGTTGTTTCAAGAAGTGGAGAGAAGATAGCTTTACGAGCTGCTTCAGTAATACGTTCTTCACCAGAACCGATACCAATCCCCATAAGAGCGTTACCTTTGTTAGCCATAACTGTTTTAACATCGGCAAAGTCAAGGTTGATAAGACCTGGATTTGTAATCAAATCAGTAATACCTTGAACACCTTGACGAAGCACGTTATCTGCTTCTTTAAGAGCTTCAAGAAGTGGAGTTTTCTTATCAACGATTTCAAGAAGGTTGTTGTTTGAGATGATAAGCAATGTATCAACTTGTTCACGAAGTTCTTGGATACCTTCTGCAGCGAAGTTACCACGTTTGTTACCTTCAAAACCAAATGGACGTGTTACAACTGCAACTGTAAGAGCTCCAAGGCTTTTAGCGATACGTGCGATAACTGGTGCAGCACCTGTACCAGATCCACCACCCATACCAGCAGTGATGAAGACCATATCAGCACCTGTAAGAGCTTCAGTCAATACTTCTTCGCTTTCTTCAGCGGCTTTACGACCAACCTCAGGTTGTCCTCCAGCACCGAGTCCACGAGTCAATTTAGGCCCTAACTGAATAACAGTTTCAGCTTTTGAAGAGCTCAATGCTTGGATATCAGTGTTTGCTGCGATAAATTCAACACCAGCAACACCTTCATCAATCATGCGGTTGATAGCGTTACCTCCGCCACCACCGACACCAATAACTTTAATAACTGCACCTTGTACTGATGCTGTGTCAAATGAAAATGCCATTTTTATTCCTCACTTATTATTAGTCAAACATACTTCCGAAAATACCACGAACACGTTCGCTAAACTTAGATTTTGGTTCTTCGTGTCTTTGTACAGGCTGAACTGGAGCTGGCTGTGGTACCATGTTTTCATTAACTGGTACAACAGGTTCGTTATTATAAACCACTCGTTGTTGCGCTTGTACTTGTGGCTGTGGTTCGAAATCAACTGGTTTACGACGAAGTAATTCTTCACCAGATACCGCACGTTGAGCAATAACATCAACTTCGCTCATTGTCCCAACGTATTCAACTAAGCTAATAACATTGGCAAACATTGGGTTGCGGATACCAACTTGATTTGGAACGTGTAGTTTGACAGTTGTTCCAAAAATTTCTTGAGCAACTTCTACCACACCTGGCATAATTGCTCCACCACCAACAAGAATAATTCCTCCTGGTAGGTCAAGTAGACGTCCACGTTCTAGATCTTGTTTAACACGATCTAAAATGTGGCGAACTCGTGCAGAAATGATTTCTGACAAGTATCGTTCACTTACTGAAATTGGAGATTCACTACCAACAACATCTACTTGAACAGTTTCTGAAGAGCTTGCTTCTTCTAAGTTTGCTTGACCAAAGTTAAATTTAAGGGCTTCAGCAATCTCCATAGAAGTTTTCAAGACTTTAGAAATGTCTTTAGTGACATACTCGCCACCTTCTGCATAGATGTTTGTATATTGCAATTCTTGTGCTCGCATAGAAGCAACGGTTGTTTGACCGCCACCCATATCAATCACAGTAGCACCAAATTCACGTTCACCTTCGTTAAGAACTGATTTTGCCAAAGCAAGTGGTGAAATAATAACATTTTCAACACTGATACCAGCGCGTTCTACTGTTTTACGAAGGTTATGAAGAATTGTTGTTGGTCCAGTATAAATTAAACCACGCATTTCTAAACGAATTCCCATCATGCCACGTGGGTCACGAATACCTTGGAAACCATCAACGATAAATTCTTCTGGAATCAAAGAGATAACTTCACGTTCTGGAGTGATGCTCTTAGTCAATGCTGATTTAACAACGCTATCAACATCTTCATCTTTGATTTCTTTTGATTCACTTGGAACTGGAATCATACCTTGAGTTGGTTCGATTTGAAGAAGATTAGCTGGAAGACCAACATTAATCTTATCGATTGTCATTCCAGCTTTTTCTTCTGCTTGTTCAATCGCTGTTTTGATTGCTTCTGCAGCTGCTTCAATATCTATAATAATACCGTCTTTTACTCCCGTGCTGGGAACGTTACTCACACCAATCACGTTCATTTCGCCAGAAACAAATTCTGCTACTAGAACTTTAATCGAGCTTGTCCCTATATCTAATCCTGTAAAAAAGCCATTTCTAGCCATTCACTCGACCTCACTATCTTTCCAATCATTTACTATTCTAAAATCTGCATAAAATCAGAATTATTCAGAAAATATTATATCATAAAAAAACGTAAAATGTTATCATTTTACGTTTTTTGTTATAGAATCTTAATTTTATTGTTGAGCTACTTGTTCAACTACTGCGGTTTCGTTCGGATGCTCTTCATTTGTAGCTCCTGGAGCTTGATTTTCTGCGCCTTCAGTTTCACTTGATTCCGTTGCTGTAGCTTCCTCACTCGACTCGGTTTGAGAGTTTTCTTCGTCAGATTTAGAATCAGATTCTGATTCTTTTTTGTTTTCGTTTTTAGCTTTTTCTTTATCTGCTGCAACAGATGCTTCAATGGATTCAGAAGTTGCATAAATTCCCACTTCCATATCAACAATACTGTTTTCTGGCAAGCTATCTTTTATTTTCAAATAATATGGTAATTTCTTAGCCAACTCAGATAGTGGAACACGAACAACGTTTCCATCATGCATTTCCAATTTCAATAAATCTGATGTTGTTGCAGAATCTGCTGAGCTGACAATTTGAATTTGATTAACCAAATCTTTATCCAATTTTGAAAAAGCCTTAACCAGTTTTTGAATGTCTTTTTCTGATGATAAATTAATCGTTAAGAAACTTTCTGGTAATTCAGAAGCTCCTACAAGACCAATACGTGTCCCATTTTCAAGGATTGGCTGATAGCCATCATCAGTTTGGGCATAAGCAATTATGCTGTACTCTTTAACATCAATATTTAATTTATTTGGGAATCTGTAAATAAAGTTAGCACTTTTCACCATTTTATTTTTGCTAATAATATTTTTTTCATAAGCTGAATGGTGGAAAATCAATGAAAAGAGATAGTTAGACGGTTTAATTCCTGAATCTCTAATCACTTCTTCCTGACTAACCGTTGTCGCACCCGTAACCGTAACAATTTTCTTTTTACTAAATGGGGTTACCAAAAAGATTGAAATTAAAAGAATAACCGCAGAAGTGATGATAACTGGTAGCGCATGATGAATCGCTTTTTGAAGAGGCGTTTTCTCTTTTTTAGCTTCCAGTTTTTGTAATTTTTTAGCCTCTTTGGCTTCTCTAGCTTCTTCTTTTTTAGCTTCCTTAGCCTTTTTCTTTTCTTCTGCAGTCAAAACTTTTTCTTCAACTTTTTCAGCTTCGGTATCAGTATCTGTTGCTTTCGGCTTACGCTCTAAGCGTAATTTTTCTTGGCGTTTTTTCTTTTCCGCTTTTTCAGCTTCTTTTTTCTTTAGAAACTCAATATTACGTTTTTGCCATTCCGTCAAAGCTGATTTTTTTTCTGATTTAGCTTTTTGACTTTTTTTAGGCTCTTTCTTTTTTGTCATTTAAATTCCTTTTGCAGTCTTAGAAATATCTTGTTTAAGCAGATCATAAAATTCTTCTTGTGACTTGATTTCAGTGGAATTTTTCATTTGTGTGTGATAACTATTTTCTTGTTCAAAGAGTTGAGTGAGCTCTTCTTGCAAATGCGTAAAAGTAAGTTTATCCTCAGAAAGTTGGCGAGCATAACCTTTTTTCTCAAAATAAGCTGCATTTTCAAGCTGATCTCCTCGACTTGCTTCTTTTCCAAGAGGCACAATCAAGTGCAATTTATTCATCGCCACTAATTCAAAAATAGTATTTGAACCACCGCGTGTCACAACAGCATCTGCCATGTCCATCAAAGGCTGATAAAGGTCTGTGACATAATCAATTCGATAGAGATTTTGACTCAATCCGTTTAAACTTTTATCTCCTGAAATATTGATAACATTGTAGTGCTCAACCAATTCAGGGGTATTTGTAATAAAGTCATTAAAAACACGTGCACCTGCAGAACCACCGATGAAAAGAAGTGTTTTCAATTCAGGGTTAAAGTGTGCTTTAATTCCTTCAATTTTGCTGCTATCATAAGCAACTTTGCTACCAACTTTTGTAATCGCACCAACGTGTTTTGCTTTCACCAAGCCTTTGGCTTGTTCAAAGGTTGTGTACATCGTTGTCGCAAATTTATAAGCGATTTTATTAGCAAGTCCCATTGATAAGTCAGATTCGTGCACAAAAACAGGAACTCCGAGTGTTTTTGCCGCAATGACTGGTGGGACAGATACAAAGCCACCTTTTGAGAATAAAGCTTGTGGACGAATTTTAGCGATAATTGCAATTGATTGAAGAATTCCAAATGAAACTTTGAACACATCAAGCATGTTTTGCCATGAAAAATAACGTCTTAATTTTCCTGTTGCAATAGAATGGAAGGTTACATCTAGACCTGATTTTTCAATTTGTTCGTGTTCAATTCCATGTTTGTCACCAATATAGTGAACTTCCCAACCATCTTTGATAAATTTTGGGATAAGAATCAAGTTCAAGGTAACATGGCCAACTGTACCACCACCGGTAAATACGATTTTTTTAGCCATGCTTATTCTCCTTTAATAGCTTCAAAGGTTGCGATAAATTCATCACCACGAACTTCAAAGCTCTTATACATATCCCAGCTTGCATTAGCAGGGCTCAAGAGAACAACATCACCAGCTTCAGCTTTACTGTAAGCAATACGAGCAGCATCTGCGACATCTTTAGCATCAACGTACGGAACTTGTGCTTTATCAGCTGCGCGTTTCACACGAGGAGCTGATTCACCAAGAATAACCATTAATTTAACACCTGTAATATCTGGAACAAGTTCGTCAAATTCATTACCACGGTCAAGACCACCAGCAATCAAGATAACTTTTAAATTATCAAATCCTGAAAGAGCTTTTTGAGTTGCTAGAATATTTGTTGATTTAGAATCGTTATAGAATTTAATGCCGTTAACTTCACCAAGAGCTTGAAGACGGTGTTTAACCCCACCAAAATGTGACAAAGTTTCTTTAATAGCTTCATTTGCAATACCTGAGAGTTTTGCAATTGCAATTGTTGCCAAAGCATTTTCAACGTTGTGGCTACCAGGAACACCGATTTCAGATGCTTTCATGATAGCTTCATCTTTGAAATACAAAGTATCACCATCTAGGTAAGCACCGTCAACTTTCTCAGTTGTAGAGAATGGGACAACTTGTGCTGCTGTTTTTTGTGCTAATTCTTTTGCCAAATCTTGGTTAAAGTTAAGTACCAAATAATCTTCTGCTGTCATATTCTTTTGAATATTCCATTTTGCAGCAACATATTCTTCAAAGCTGCCATGGTAATCAATATGTGTTGGCATAAGGTTTGTAATAACAGCCATGTGTGGGTGGAAAGTATCTGTTCCCATCAATTGGAAAGAAGATAATTCCATAACCAAAGTGTCTTTATCTGTAGCAGTCTGTGCCACTTCAGAAGCAGGAAAACCAATATTTCCTGAAAGAAGACCTGATTTACCACCATTGTTCAATGTTTCAGCAATCATAGTTGTTGTTGTTGTTTTACCATTTGAACCAGTGATACCAATAATTGGGGCATCTGAAATCATGTAAGCCAACTCAACTTCTGTGATAACTGGAATATTTTTTTCGATAGCGCGAGCCACCATTGGATTATCGTAACGAATTCCTGGGTTTTTAACCATCAATTCAAAGTTTTCATCCAAAAGTTCTAGTGGATGGCTACCACAGATAACTTTGATGCCTTCTTCAAGAAGAGATTGTGCAGCTGGATTTTCATCAAATGGTTTACCGTCGTTAACTGTAACGATAGCACCTAATTTTTCAAGGAGACGCGCTGCAGCTTCTCCAGATTTTGCTAAACCAAGAACTAAGACTTTTTTATTTTCAAATGTTTCAATTTTTTTCATAATATATCCATTCTAACATTGCAAATATAATAATATTCTACCTTTATTTAAGGCGTTTTTCAATCATTCTACGGCATTTAAGACAATCTTAGTGTCGCAATGTCTGATAGAGTGTTTATGACAAAAAAAGCTGAGTAAATACTCAGCCTCTTTCGCTATATTGCTCATTTTCATTTTTCTTAACAGGTAAGCGATAGACATCCCTTAGCGCGAAAAATCCCAAGGCAACCATAGCAAGTGCAAGAAAAATTTCTGGTGGTGATTGCATGATTTTAACAAAGCTCATTACTGCTAAAACAAGTAGCATTGCAACTAAGCCAACAAAACCAATCATCCCAAGAGTATTACGAATTGTTTTAGGAGCCATGAAAATATAGTATGAAATAATTAAGATTGCAATAATTAAATAAAACATTTCATGATTCCTTCCTACAATTCAAATTTATGTGTATTGTTTTCCGAGTTTATTTTAAGTTTGGAACTAAAATAGTCTAGCAGACTATTTTACTCTTCAGCTGATTTTTTCTTTTTAGCTGCTTTAGCGCGCAAGTTTTTATCAAGAATTTGTTTACGCAAACGGATTGATTCTGGTGTAACTTCCATGTATTCGTCATCGTTCAAGAATTCAAGTGATTCTTCAAGAGTCAAGATACGTGGAGTTTTGATAACAGCAGTTTGGTCTTTCGTAGCTGAACGAACGTTTGTCATTTGTTTAGCTTTAGTGATGTTAACTGTCAAGTCGTTTTCACGTGAGTTTTCACCAATGATCATACCTTCGTATACTTCAGTACCTGGGTTAACGAAGATTGTTCCGCGTTCTTCAACAGACATAATTGAGTATGTTGTTGCTTTACCAGTATCGATAGATACAAGAGCACCACGACGACGTCCACCGATTTCAGCGTTGATAACTGGCATGTATTGATCGAATGTGTGGTTCATGATACCGTAACCGTGAGTCATTGAAAGGAACTCAGTTGGGTAACCGATAAGTCCACGAGCTGGTGCCAAGAAGACAAGGCGAGTTTGACCGTTACCAGTTGATTGCATGTCAATCATTTCACCTTTACGTTCTGACAATGATTGGATAACTGAACCTTGGTATTCTTCTGGTGTATCGATTTGAACACGTTCGAATGGTTCGCATTTCACGCCATCGATTTCTTTGATGATAACTTCTGGACGTGATACTTGAAGTTCATATCCTTCACGACGCATTGTTTCGATAAGGATTGACAAGTGCAATTCACCACGACCTGATACAGTCCATTTATCTGGAGAATCAGTTGGATCAACGCGAAGTGATACGTCAGTTTGCAATTCAGCAAGCAAACGTTCTTCAACTTTACGAGATGTTACGAATTTACCTTCACGACCTGCAAATGGTGAGTTATTTGCCAAGAATGTCATTTGAAGAGTTGGTTCGTCAATGTGAAGGATTGGAAGTGGTTCAACGCAATCAGTTGGAGTGATTGTTTCACCAACGAAGATATCTTCCATACCTGAGATAGCAATCAAATCACCAGCTTTAGCTTCTTGGATTTCACGACGTTCAAGTCCGAAGAAACCAAACAATTTCGTAACACGGAAGTTTTTAGTTGAACCATCAAGTTTAGAAAGAGTAACTTGGTCACCAACTTTAACAGTACCACGGAAGATACGTCCGATACCGATACGTCCAACGAAATCGTTGTAATCAAGAAGTGACACTTGGAATTGAAGTGGTTCTTCTGAGTTGTCAACTGGAGCTGGAATGTGGTCAATGATTGTATCAAAGACTGGAGCCATTGTGTGTTCTTGATCAGCTGGATCATCAGAAAGTGATGATGTACCGTTGATAGCTGATGCGTAAACAACTGGGAATTCTAATTGATCATCATCGGCACCAAGTTCGATGAAAAGTTCAAGAACTTCGTCAACAACTTCTGCTGGACGAGCTGATGGTTTATCAATTTTGTTAACAACAACGATTGGTGTCAAGTTTTGTTCAAGAGCTTTTTTCAACACGAAACGTGTTTGAGGCATAGTACCTTCGTAAGCATCGACAACAAGAACAACACCATCAACCATTTTCATGATACGTTCAACTTCTCCACCGAAGTCCGCGTGTCCTGGTGTGTCCATGATATTGATACGAACACCGTTGTAAGCAACTGCAGTGTTTTTAGCAAGGATTGTAATTCCGCGTTCTTTTTCAAGATCGTTTGAGTCCATTGCACGTTCTTGCAACTCTTTACGTTCGTCAAGTGTGTGTGATTGTTTCAATAATTCATCAACAAGGGTTGTTTTCCCGTGGTCAACGTGGGCGATAATCGCCACGTTACGAATATCTTCTCTTAATTTAGTCATGATTCCTCGATTTATTTTTAATTTATTCTAACTTTTGAATTATATCATATTTCACCTGAAAAAACATCGTTAAAAGCTGTGTAAATGTTTTCAGACACGGATTTAGCTTCTATAGTGTGTAAAAAAGTATTATTTTAATAAAAATTCATATTGCTCTCTTTCTTGAACATCGACTTCAACTTGACGGTATTTTTCTGGAGAATGTCCTGTCCGTTTTTTAAAAAACTTAGAGAAATATAATGGGTCTGAAAATCCAATGGAACACGCAATGACATTGACTGGTAATTCCGTTTTTGTTAATAATTCTTTGGCATTCTCAATCCGCAAATGTGATAGATATTGCTTTAAGCTGACGCCTGTTTTTTGTTTGAATAAGCGAGCTAAGTAAGAGCGATTGAGGTTAAGGTAATCAGCTATTTCCTGAACTTTAATCGGCTTATCTAAATTGAGATTGCAATAAGCGACAGCTTCTTTGATGTAAGACAAATCATCTTTTTTATCTTGAGATTGATGATTTGGGAAATTTTCAATCAAGAAAGCAAATAAGTCATAAATAGCACGATTAGCTTTAAGTTCTCTCAATAAAACTGGCTCATTTGTTGCCTTAAAGAATTGATTATAAATCTTGACCAAGCGTTCGTCTTTATCATAATGAAACACCGGCTTTTCAAGCAAAGTCGTACAATCAAGATAGTGTTCAATTTTTGCACCTTGAACACCTATCCAAGCATAGCACCACGGTTCTTTTTTATCAGCTTCATAATAAATTTCCTCACCTGGTTTCATTAAAAAAGCATCGCCTGTTGATAACTCATATGTTTGATGATTAACTCTGAAAATCCCTTTACCAGCTGTAATGTAATGAATCATATAACTTTTTCTGACAGCAGGTCCATAAAAATGCCCAGAATCACATTCCTCATAGCCGTAATTATAAAGCATCACATCTACATTTTGATAACAGTCATTAGAATAATTAATAATTTTCATTACTTTCTCCAAAAGTCACAAAATTCCATAAATAAAAAACGAAAATCCATATCTTTATATATTATAAACGTTTACAATAATTTTGTGAATTAAAAAATATCCATTTTATTTTAGGAGGTTACTTATGTCTTTTACTGACAAAATCACGCAAAAAATGATGCCACTGGCTACGGCTATTTGTGAAAACAAGCATCTAACCAGTTTACGTGATGGTTTTATGGTTGCTTTCCCAGCCACAATGTTTGCATCTATTATGATGATTATCCAAAATTTACCCGCTACTTTTGGATTCGACAAATTTTTACCTGACAGTTTCATAACCTTTTTGAATGATTTTTTTGGTCCAATCGGAAATGCAACAATGAATGTCACAGCATTATTTGTTACTTTTGGTGTTGGTTATCATTTTGCTAAATATCTTAAATGCTCAAAGATTTATGCTGGTGCTGTTAGTTTAGCCTCTTTCCTACTACTTCTTCCATTTAAAATAGTAAAAGGTCAAGTTTACATGCCGACAGCAAAGCTTGGCTCTCAAGGAATGATTGTAGCCATCCTAACTGGATTTTTAGCGACAGCCATTTTTGCTTACCTAGAAAATAAAAAAATTACCATAAAAATGCCAAAACAAGTGCCACCTGGGATTGCAACATCATTTACGTCTATTATCCCAAGCGCGGCATCTCTATTGATTTTCAATACCGTTCGTTACCTCTTTACCTTTACAAGTTGGGGCAATGCTTTTGACTGCTTATTTAATGTTTTACAACGTCCTTTAGTTGGTCTTGGAACAAGTTTGCCTGCTACTCTCGTTGCCGTTGTCGCTGCCCAACTCCTTTGGTGGTTTGGAGTTCATGGTCAAATGATTGTTGGCGCCATTACTGAACCACTACTGCAAACATCAAACCTCGAAAATTATGCTGCCTTTCAAGCTGGAAAACCGTTACCGCACATCATCTGTTCAACTTTCATGGGAATTTTCCCACTTATTGGTGGTAACGGAATGACTCTGGGTGTTGTTCTGGTATCACTTTTCCTAGCACGCTCACTTCGCCTAAAAAGCACAATGAAAATGGTAGCCGTCCCTGCTTTCTTCAATATTTCTGAACCGATTACTTTTGGACTTCCAATCGTTTTAAATCCAATGGTACTCATCCCTTGGATTTTGGCTCCTGTTGTGACCGTGTTAACGTCATACTATGCTATTTATCTTGGTTTTGTTCCTCATCCAATTGGTGTCACTATTGTTTGGACAACACCTGTTTTCCTTTCAGGTTGGATTGGAACAGCCTCTATTGCTGGTGGTATTTTACAGCTGGTTAATGTGGCAGTTTCTATTGCGATTTGGCTTCCATTCATGATGGCAATTGACAAAACATATCTCGCTGATGAAGCTAATCCTGTGACAGAAAGTGTGACAGAAAATGATTGAAAACACCGTATTAAGCTACTCTAAACAAATTGATTGTCCTGTTGAGGTGATTTATCAAGAAGTCATTGAGGAAACACTACAATTTTTTAAATACTACGATAACCACATCACCCAACTTCAGGAACAGACAGCAATTAAGAAACCATTTTACACTAAAACGACTAAAGAGAGAGTTTGGGGTAAAACAACCGTCATTGAAATGAAAGAAAATCACTCTTTAAAACTGTCAAGTAGTTACGCTGGCGGCAATATTTTACAATGTTTTCTTTTTGAGACAGTTAATGGTAAGACAAAAATCGAGTATCAAGAAGCTAATAGTTTCACTGATAAAAGCAAGCAAGTTAATTTCTTTATTGTCTCGTTATTATACCGCTTTGTTTTCAAATACAAAGCAGCCAAACGTCTCAAGTACATTGCCACAAAGGTTGCTTAGGGGGTATTCATGTCAATTACAAAAATAAACAATATTTTTCACTTGTCAAATACTGATATGAGTTACCTCATCAAAATCATGCCAAATGGACAACTTGAACAACTGTATTTTGGTCCAACATTAGCGCTAAAAGAAGATGACTTTTCCCTTTTAGAACACTCAGAAGGCAAAGCTGCTGGCACTGTTAAATATGCTAAAAATAGCAGTTTTACATTAGCTGATAAACATCAAGAATGTGCCCTTTATGGGACAACGGCTTTCCAAGAAGCTTCACTTGAAGTAACCGTCCATGATACCCCACACTATTTAGAGTTAAAATACCTTGATTACGATACTCAAAAAGAAAAGCTTTCCTATTCTGGACCACATGTCAGGCTAAATGATGACGCTGAAATATTAAGCCTTAGACTAGAAGATGCGGGGTTGCAATTACAAGTCACTTTAGAATATGTCTTTTTTAAAAAAGGAAAAAATATCAGCAAACGTGTCCTTATTAACAACAATGGACAACATGATATTGTCTTAACACGTGCACTCTCCTCAACCCTTTGGCTAGAAGATGCCAACGAATATCAGGCTTATCATTTTTCAGGTGCTTGGATTTCAGAACGTCAATTAAAAAAATACCCACTTCAACAAGGAAGTTTTAAAGTCGAAAGTTTAACTGGTACAAGTAGTCATCAACACAATCCCTTTGTCGCTATTGCCAAAAAAGAAACGACTTTTGACACAGGCATGTGTTATGGAGCAAACTTGGTTTATTCTGGTAATTTCATTCAACAAATCGATGTTAATGAATGGAATCAAGCAAGATTAATAAGTGGGATTTCACCTTATACTTTTTCTTGGCAACTAAAACCAAATGAAAATTTTGCAACACCGCAAACTGTTTTAAGTTTTAGTCAAGACGGTCTCAATGGCTTAGCACAAGAAAACGCTGGTTTTATTTCTGAACATATCATTTCTCCATTCTGGGCAAAACGAGAGCGACCAATTGTACTAAATAGCTGGGAGACTTACGTTTTTGATTTCGATGAAAACAAGCTTTTAACCCTTGCTAAAAGAGCCGTAGCATTAGGTATTGAATGTTTTGTCGTTGATGATGGTTGGTTTGCTAAACGCAACAACGACCGCTCATCATTAGGTGATTGGTACCCAAATCCTGAAAAATTTCCAAATGGATTACAATCATTTGCCCAAAAAATTCACCAAATGGGGTTACAATTTGGTCTTTGGTTTGAACCCGAAATGGTTAACGAGAATACCGAGCTTTATCGCAAGCATCCTGATTGGATTGTTAAGCCGCCACAAGGACGTTATTCATACGGTCGCGGTCAATTAGTGCTTGACTTTACCAATCCAGCTGTTGTCGAAAATATTTTTGAACAAATGTCTCGGATTATCGATGAAACACAACTAGATTATCTCAAATGGGATATGAACCGAAATTTAACCGAAGTTTATTCCAATTATCTCGCCAAAAACGGCATCAGACAAGGAGAATTTTTCCATCGCTATGTTCAAGGTGTTTATCAATTATACGAAAAATTACTTGAGCGTTACCCAAATCTCCTCATTGAAGGTTGTGCATCAGGGGGCGGACGATTTGACTTAGGTATTCTTTATTATAGCCCTCAAATCTGGGTTAGCGACAATACCGATGCGATTGCCAGATTGGATATTCAAGAAAATACTGCTCTTGCCTACCCAATCACTTGCCTATCTAACCATGTCTCTCAAGTTCCTAATGGTCAAATTCAACGTATTACCCCTTTAGAAACACGTTTCAACGTTGCTATTTTTGGAATTCTTGGCTATGAACTGGATTTATTAAGTTTAGACGAATACTCAAAAAATATTATAAAACAGCAGATTACACTATACAAAAAACTTAGACATGAAATCATGACTGGACGTTTCTACCAAGTTCTGAAGCGTCCAAACCAGCGCATTTGGGCGCTTCAAAGTCCACAGATCATCTTGATTGGATACTTTTCAATCCTAGCTGATATTAATCAAAGTACCAGCAAAACATTCACCCTTCCTTTTGTAGATTCTAAAACTACATATGATATTGTGGACAATCAAACTGTCAGTGGCAGTCTGTTGAAATATCGTGGTATACCTGTTCCAATCGCCCTAAACGGAACTAATCAAGAAACTGCTGCTTTGGTTGGTGATTTTCAATCAAAACTTCTCCTCCTCAGAAAATATTGATATCACCAATCTTCCTCTTTCCATAACCCAAAAAAAGATGGGAACCACGTCCCATCTTTTTATGTTTTTATTAACCTTCTTTAATTTTACCAGTCCAATAATCAAAGCCGTCTTTAAGGACGTAAAGATTTGTGTAACCAGCTTTTTTCAGTGTTTTGATAACACGTGGAAGGGCAGCACTTCTACTGCTGTCATATAAAAGAACTGGTTTGTCTTTACGAATAGCTGAGTAAGACAATTGAATTTGGCTAGCTGGGAGATTACGTGCTCCCATAATATGTTTTGTTTTGAAAGCTGCTGCTTCACGAACATCAATCAATTGACTTGTGTGAATCATACTTTCAAATTCTGCATTATCAATGAATTTAGCTGAACGACGAACACTAATGTATGTCCATGCAAACCAGCCAATGATAACGACTAAAGCAATTAGAAAAATCATCCAGTTCATTTTTTGCCTCTTAATCTACAAATTGGCTTGCAAGACTTGCAGCACCGATGATACCAGCATCGTTACCAAGTTCAGCGATTTTAACTTTAGTTGTTTTACGAACTTGTGGGAATGCGTATGTTACGAAGTATTTTTCAACACGGCTACGCAAGAATTCACCTGCAGCTGATACACCACCGCCGATAACAACTGAGTCTGGGTTCAAGATGTTTGCAATATTAGCAGTTGCTTGTCCAAGGTAGAAACCAACTTTTTCAACAACTGAGTCAGCAAAGTGGTCACCAGCTTCAGCAGCTACGAAGATATCTTTACTTGTTACCACATCACCATTGTCGATAGCAGCTTTGATTTTTGAATCACCTTCGTATTCTTCTGCCAAGTGACGAGCTACACGAACAACACCTGTTGCTGAAGCAACTGTTTCAAGACATCCTTTGTTACCACATGTACATTCGAAACCATCAACTGGTTCAACGTTCATGTGACCAATTTCTCCACCAGCACCAGCAACACCGTGGATAAGGTTACCATCAGCGATAACACCACCACCAACACCAGTTCCAAGTGTTACGAAAACAACATCAGGGTTGTTTGCACCAGCACCTGTCCAACGTTCACCAAGAGCTGCTACGTTAGCATCGTTGTCGATAGCAAATGGAATACCAAGTTCGCGTTCGATAACTGAACCAACTTCTTCAGTGTGAGCCCAGTTCAAGTTGAAGGCACCTGTAACAGTTTTGTTTTCACGGTCAACAGCACCTGGTGAACCCATACCGATACCTGCAAAATCATCTTTTGTCAAACCGTAAAGGTTCAAACGGTGTTTGATTGATTCAACAATATCAGGAACGATGTGTTTTCCATCTTCAAGTGTATTTGTATCGATTGCCCATTTTTCTTGAACTTCACCTTCAAGAGTTAGGATACCGAATTTAATCGTTGTTCCACCTAGGTCAATTCCTAAAAGTTTTTTAGTCATTATTTTCTTTCTCCATTTCTAAACGGTGCTCGCGACGCAAAATTAATTCTGCATTCAGGTAGTCAGCCTTGTCAATCAACCCATTTTCATACAATTTCTCAAGTTCAAGTTTCATGACTTCTATATCATAAAGACGTTTACCGATATAGACAAAAATGCCGAACCGTTTCAACAGTTGCTGCACGTCAAATAAAGTTTTCATACAAAGCATTTTATCAAAAATAAGACTCTTTTTCAATAGGATATGCAATCGTTTTCTTTATTTTTACGTTTTCATTTGTTTTCATGAAAAAATAGTGGACCTTTCGGCCCACTATCGTGTTTTTTCTTAATTATTTAAGTCCTGGAGCTTGTCCACGTTCGGCTTGGAGCATCCAAATTGTTTTTTCAGCGTCAGATTTCGCTGCTGTGAAGATGTCATTTGATGGGGCATCTCCTTCTTCGTCAGTCACATCAAGACCAACTTGGTAAAGAGCTGTAAGGTAAGTGTAAACTTCAACCAAACGAGCAAGATTTTCGTCCATTGTCTTATCGAATGAACCAGCAGTTTCTTCTAATTTAGAGTTTTCATCGAATTCTTTAAGTGTAGAGAATGGTGCGCCTCCGATTGTAATCAAACGTTCGCTGATTTCATCCAAGTTAGCGTTAAGTCCGTCCATCAATTCATCCATTTTTGGGTGAAGGTAGAAGAATCCAGCACCACGCATGTACCAGTGAATTTGGTGAACGATTGAAGCAGCCTTTGATAGGTCTGCTACTGCTTGATTAAGCACAGCCTTTGTTTTAGCATTTTTTGTATTTTGTGAAATGTTATGTGTTACAGATGCGTAAATAGTTTCAGTCATTGTTTGAGTCATAAGCGACCTCCTCTAAAAAATAAAATCAATGGTTTTAGGAAATATTTCCTTTTCTTTATGATTCTATTTTAGAATAATTCTAAATAAGTAGCAAGTAATATGCTCACAAATTTTAAAAATTTTTTTCGAATAATAAGGTATGGACACTTTGTTATTCTTTTTTCTTGGGGCATCACTTGCTTCATTTATTGGTTTAGTCGTTGATCGTTTTCCTGAAGAATCCATTTTATTTCCAGCTAGTCATTGTAATGCTTGCGGGAAACAACTGAGACCAGTAGATTTAATTCCAGTCATTTCTCAGATTTTAAACCGTTCACGCTGTCATTTTTGCAAGGCTAAAATTCCTTTATGGTACGGATTTTTTGAATTTGTCTGTGGGCTCGCAACTGCTCTTTATTACCACGATATCATAGCTCCATCTAGTCTCTTTATTTTCTTCTTTAGCATGACACTTAGTTTATATGATTTAAAACACCAATCCTTTCCTCTATTAATCTGGTTACTACCCAGTGCTTTTTTACTCCTTTTTCTTCCTCTTAATACGGTAAGTATTATTCTTCTTTTACTTGGGATCATAGCTGAGCTTTTTGACATAAAAATCGGTAGCGGTGATTTTTTCTACCTAGCCAGTTTGAGTCTTTTTCTTGATTTGGAGAGCATTTTATGGATTGTTGAACTGGGTTCTTTGGTAGGAATTCTGTATTGCCTTTTTGATAAAAACAAACGCATTCCCTTTGTTCCTTTTCTATTTTTAGGCTATCTTTTAGTTATGTTTTTTAAGTACGCTTAATTTTTTTGTTAAATATAGTTAAAAATACTTTATTTTTAAAATTCTTCTGCTATAATAGGCCTTAAATAAGAGTTTTAGAAAAGAGGGATGCTTTTGGAAACTATTGTTACTTCTCAAAAATCACTTAGTGAGGTCAATCAAAGTATTGCGGTTCCAAAAAATGCCTCATTTTGGCAAACACTTCGAGCCTTTATTGGACCAGGAGCTTTAGTAGCTGTTGGTTACATGGACCCTGGTAACTGGATTACTAGTGTTGTCGGTGGGGCTACTTATAAATATCTCCTTTTATCAGTTATACTGATATCATCTCTGATTGCGATGCAGTTACAGCAGATGGCGGGAAAATTAGGAATCGTTACAAGAAAGGATTTAGCTCAGGCAACTGCTGCTCATTTACCTAAGAAACTACGTATTCTTTTATTCATTGTCATTGAATTAGCCTTGATGGCAACAGACTTAGCAGAAGTTATCGGATCTGGGATTGCGCTTCATTTACTATTTGGATGGCCGTTGCTATTTTCCATTTTAATAACTATCTTAGATGTTTTTATTCTCTTATCCTTGATGAAGCTTGGCTTTCGTAAAATTGAAGCTTTGGTTTCAACCTTGATTGCAACGATTTTGATTATCTTCTTATATTTAGTCTTGTTATCAAAACCAAGTTTCTCAGGTATCTTACATGGCTATATTCCTCAGCCGTCTATCATAGATTTGCATCAAAGTGGTGTTAATAGTAAATTGACACTTGCTTTAGGGATTATTGGTGCAACCGTAATGCCACATAATCTCTATCTTCACTCATCCATTTCACAAACACGTAAAGTTGATTATTCCAGTCAATCTTCTATTAAACAAGCGGTTCGTTTTATGACTTGGGATTCTAATATTCAACTAACAGTTGCTTTTGTGGTGAACTCACTTCTTCTTATCTTAGGAGCATCACTCTTTTATGGACACGCTAATGACATTAACGCTTTTTCACAAATGTATGATGCCCTTCAAGATTCAAATATTGCAGGAGCTGTTGCTAGTGCTGCTTTGTCAACTCTATTTGCTATTGCACTTTTAGCTAGCGGACAAAACTCTACCATCACTGGTACACTAACTGGACAAATTGTCATGGAAGGTTTCTTAAAACTGAGATTACCTCAATGGTTAATCCGACTAGTCACGCGCCTAGTTGCCTTAGCTCCAGTCTTGATTATCGCACTTCTTTACGGTAGTCAAGAAAGTGTCCTTGATCAATTAATTGTTTACTCACAAGTTTTCCTTTCGCTGGCACTACCATTCTCCATTTTCCCTTTGGTCTACTTCACATCAAATCGCAAAATTATGGGAGACTTTGTAAATAGCAAATGGAATACCATTTTAGGATACCTTGTCGCCATTATCTTAACCGTCCTAAATTTAAAATTAATTGTTGATTTGTTTTAAATATCATAAAAACCACTCAATCGAGTGGTTTTCTTTTATTTTTGATAATTTGAGCCATACGTTACAAATGCTGCGACGTCATCTGCTTTACCTTCGTGTAAATCTCGAACAATTTTAGTTCCGACAATGACGCCATCTGACACCTTATTAAAACGCTCGATATCAGCTTTTGTTGACACTCCAAATCCTGTTAATACTGGAATGTCAGCAACAGCTTCAAGATTTGCCAAATGTTTGTCCAAATCATCTCGGTAATTACCAGTTTTACCTGTAACACCGTTGATAGCAACCGCATAGATGAAACCTTCAGCATTTTGACACAAAGTCTTTTGGCGTTCAATGCCAGTAGTCAAGCTGACCAGTGGAACAAGGGCAATATCTGTATTATCAAGGTATGGCTTGATAAGATTTTCATGCTCATGTGGCAAGTCAGGAATAATCAAACCTTTAACAGAGGTATTGGCCAAATCTTTAACAAATTTTTCAATGCCGTATTGGTAAACAGGATTGATGTAAGTCATAATGACCAAAGGCACTTCGACTGTTTGTTCTTGTAATTTTTCAACAATCGCAGTCAAATTAACGCCTTTAGCAAGACTTCGTTGACCAGCTAATTCAATAACTGGGCCATCAGCGACGGGGTCAGACCATGGAATCCCTACTTCAATGGCAGAAGCTCCACTATTTTCCAATAAATCAATCGTCTCAAATAAGCCATCAAGACCTTTATCATGGTCACCTGCCATAATGTAAGGAACAAAAATTCCTTTGCCGCTAGCTTTAATCTCTTGAAGATGTTTTGTAAGTGTCTTAGTCATCGTTTACTTCCCTTCTGCTTCCAAACGTTCTTTTACTTGAACAACATCCTTATCTCCGCGTCCTGATAGACAAACGATAATTGATTTGTCTGGCCCAAGCTCCTTAGCAACTTTTTGGGTAAGCGCAACAGCGTGACTTGATTCAAGCGCTGGGATAATCCCTTCAAGTCGTGATAAAAGCATAAATGCTTCAAGTGCTTCTTCATCCGTAATTGAATCATAGGTTGCACGACCGATATCTTGGAAGTGACAGTGTTCAGGACCAACCCCAGGATAATCAAGACCTGCTGAAATTGAGAAAGCTTCCATGATTTGTCCGTGACGGTCTTGGAGAACATTCATCAAAGCTCCATGCAAAATGCCTGGACGACCTTTGGCAAAAGTTGCTGCGTGCTCTTCAGTATCAAGACCATGTCCTGCAGCTTCAGCACCATAAAGGGCAACAGATTCATCTTCAACAAATGGATAGAAAAGTCCGATTGCATTTGAGCCACCACCGATACAAGCTAGAACAGCATCTGGTAGTTTACCACCTGAGATTTCTGCGTATTGTTTTTTAGCTTCTTTACCAATAACTGATTGGAAGTCACGTACGATTTCAGGAAATGGTGCAGGCCCAAGTGCTGACCCCATAATATAGTGAGTATCTTCGATGTTTGCTACCCACGCGCGAAGAGCTGCATTAACAGCGTCTTTCAAAACACGTGAACCATCTGTGACAGCGTGTACTTTAGCACCGAGCAGCTCCATACGAAAAACATTGAGGGCTTGACGTTTGACATCTTCTTCACCCATGTAAATAGTACATTCCATGTCAAAAAGTGCAGCTGCTGTAGCTGTTGCCACACCGTGTTGACCAGCTCCAGTTTCGGCAATGATTTTCTTTTTACCCATGCGTTTTGCAAGGAGAACTTGACCAAGGGCGTTGTTGATTTTGTGAGCACCAGTGTGGTTAAGGTCTTCACGTTTAAGGTAAATCTTAGCACCACCGATATGCTTAGTTAAGCGCTCTGCGTAATAAAGCGGTGTTTCACGTCCAACATAGTTTTTAAGTAGTTCATCAAGTTCTGCTTGAAAACTTGGGTCAGCTTTTGCTTCGCGGTAAGCTTTATCAAGTTCGATAACGGCTGTCATCAGCGTTTCAGGGACAAACTGTCCACCGAATTTTCCATAAAATCCATTAATATCTGGTTGGTTATAGCTCATTTTTTCACACTTTCTATAAATCTCATAATCTTCAATAAATCTTTTTTACCATCCGTCTCAACACCAGAAGAAACATCAACAGCGTAGGGTCGAAAGAAAGTTATAGCTTGTCCGACATTATCGACACTCAATCCACCTGCTAAAAAATATGGCTTCGCTATTTTTTTATCCTTTAGCAGCTCCCAATCAAATGTCTTTCCGGAACCAGCTAGGGGGGCGTCAAATAATAGAAAATCCGCTTTAGTATGAATTTCTCCCAGTGTTTTTTGGACAGGAATGGCACGAATACTTGGAACTCCAATTTTGTCAAAGTCCTCATCTGCAAATTCTCCATGAATTTGCACCAAATCAAGAGGTACTTGGCTAATAGCTTCTTGAAGTTCCAAGAGAGTCGGACTTACAAAAACACCCACTTTTTGGACAGTTTTTGGAATCAACTGAGCTAAATTGCTAGCTTGTTTTATGCCGACTTGACGTTTACTTTTGGCAAAGACGAAACCAATATAATCAGCTCCGCTTTTAACCGCTTGTTCAACAGCTTCTTTGGTTGAAAGTCCGCAAATTTTAACCTTTGTCAATTTGCAACTCCTTCACTTTCTCGGCTACATTTTCAGCGGTCATTAAAGCCGTACCAACTAAAATACCATTGAAAAATGGAGCAACGAGCTCAGCATCTTCTTTAGTAAAAATAGCTGACTCTGAAATATAAACTGGACCTTCTTTAAAATATGTTGATAGCTCCAAACTTGTATTGATATCCGTTTCAAAGGTCACCAAGTTACGATTGTTAACTCCGATAATCTTAGCACCAATGCGATGAGCCACTTCCAACTCTGCTAAGTTATGCGTTTCAAGCAGAACTTCTAGTCCTAATCCTGTTGCAAAGTCATAAAGTTCTTTCAAACGCGTCTCAGAAAGAGCTGCCACAATCAGTAAAATAACAGTTGCTCCTGCATTTCGACTACGAATAATCTGTTTTTCATCGATGATAAAATCTTTTGCCAAGGTTGGAATTTTTACTTGATTTGAAATCTGACGAAGATAATCAATGTCCCCCTTGAAAAAGAAAGGGTCTGTCAAAACAGAAATCATCACAGCTCCGCTATCTTGGTAAATTTTGGCTTGCTTAACAATATCAACTTCGAGGTTAATGTCACCAAGACTGGGACTGGCTTTTTTTACCTCAGCGATAATTTGCAGCTTATTCGCATTATTTTTAAGGTAATCGTAGAGCTTATAAGTCTCACGAAGAGGTTGCAGTGGCTCAAGTTCTAGAGAGGCAACTTCTTTTTCTTTTTGCTTTAAAATGGTTGGTAAAAATTCTTTACTCATACTTGTACCTCTTGCAATTGGTGAAGTTTAGCAAGAGCAGAACCATCCGCGATTAATTGACGAGCAAGGTCAATCCCTTCTGCTAGACTATCAACTTTACCGTTAGCATAAAAGCCAAGACCAGCATTTAGCACGGTTGTTTCAAGATAAGGGCTAGCCTGATTTTCAAGAACGCTGACTAAAATATCTGCATTTTGCTTAGCATCTCCGCCAACAATGTCATCTAACTCAACTCTTGGCATGCCAAGGTCTTTGTAAGTAAAGCTGTGTTGAGTGATTTGACCGTCTTCTAACAATGTATAAGTATTTTTGCCATAAAGAGCTGCTTCATCCATGTTATTTGGCCCTGTGACAATAATGGCACGTTTGCGTCCGAGTTTTTGCATGACTTGCGCTGCTGTTTCTTGGAGGTCTGCCCGATACAAGCCCATCAACTGCGTTTCAAGGTCAAGCGGATTTGCCAAAGGACCAACGATATTCATGATAGTTGGAATACCAAGTGTTTTACGAGCTGGACCGATAAAGCGCATAGCTGGATGCATGGTTTGCGCAAAGATAAAAGCAAGTCCAACTTCATCAAGAGCTTTTGATAATGTTGCTGGTGAAGCAGCAATATTAATGCCCAAAGCTTCAAGAACATCAGCAGAACCTGATTTTGATGACACCGAACGATTACCACCTTTGGCAATACGAATACCACCTGCTGCTAAAATAAAGCAGGCTGTTGTTGAAATGTTAAAGCTATAAGACTGGTCACCACCTGTTCCGCAGTTACACATAGCATCCCCAAAATCCTGTGGTAAATCGACAGCGTGACTCTTAAGAGCTCGTACAATACCAGTAATCTCAGAAGGTGTTTCACCTTTCACTTTGAGTCCCATCAAAAAGGCAGCAATCTCACTTTCTGAAATCGAGTTATTTAAGATACTATCAAATAAACTTTCAACTTGTTCTTCTGATAAATCTTCCTTATTTGCAATTTGGTTAAAGAGTTCTTTCATTGTCCATCCCTCGCTTTACTTTTCAACAACTAATCGTACAAAGTTTTCAATCATTTTAAGCCCATCTGGTGACCCAATACTTTCTGGGTGAAATTGAAGGCCATAAATCGGTAACTGTTTATGCTGGATAGCCATGATTTCTTGATCATCAGTCGTTTTGGCAGTCACCTCAAAATCTTCTGGCATGTCTGTCACGACAATCGAATGATAACGCATGATTGGCATATTTTTGGCAAGCCCAGCAAAAATAGGTGATTGACTGAGAACATCAATATCACTTTGCTTGCCGTGCATGACATTTTTAGCCAAACCAAGCTTGCCACCAAAACTTTCAGCAATAGCCTGATGCCCCAGACAAATTCCTAGCATTGGCTTTTTCCCAGCAAATTTCTGAATCATTTCTTCTAATTTTCCAGCGTCAGCCGGCCAACCTGGACCCGGTGATAAAACAATAGCAGATGCTTCTTTGGCTGCTTTTTCTAATGCGTCAGCATCATTTCGCAAGACCTTAACTTCGGCAAAAGTCCCAAGGTATTGCGCTAGGTTATAGGTAAAAGAATCGTAATTATCAATTAATAAAATCATTTGCTATCCCCTATCCGTGTCATGGCTTTGGCTTTATTGATGGTTTCGTAAAATTCGTTTTCTGGTATACTGTCGTAAACAATACCTGCTCCTGCTTGAACATAAGCTTTTTGATTTTTGAGAATCATCGTGCGAATGGCAATGGCAAAATCCATATCTCCAGTTGCCGAAAGATAACCAATTGCACCAGCGTAGACGCCGCGTTTTTCACGTTCTAATTCATAGATACGTTTCATCGCACGAATTTTTGGTGCGCCAGAGACTGTACCAGCTGGCAATGTTGTTTTCAAAGCATCAATACTCTGCACATCTGCTAGCAACTGCCCCTTCACCACGCTGGTTAAATGCATGACATAGCGGAAATATTCTACTTCCATGTACTTAGTTACCTTGACCGTACCATTTTGGGAAATTCTTCCAATATCATTTCGACCAAGGTCAACTAGCATGCGATGCTCAGCTGTTTCTTTAATATCAGCTTGCAAGTCTTTAGCTAGCGCAGCATCCTCAGCATCATCACAACCTCTTGGACGAGTTCCTGCAATTGGATTAGTGGTCACTTCACCATTTTTCACAGAAACCAGACTTTCTGGACTTGCGCCAATAATCTGATAGTCACCAAAATCATAGAAATAAAGATAATTTGATGGATTAGTCACACGCAAATTACGATAATAATCAAGCGGGTCTCCATCAAATGGACTTGAGAAACGTTGGCTCAGCACACATTGGAACATATCTCCTTGACGAATCAACTTCTTAGCTCTGGCTACCATCTCTTCAAAAGCAGACTTTTCAATATGATTAACAAAAGTCAAAGGATGAAGATTTTGTGGACTAAATTCATTCGGTGCTTGGGTTTGTAAATCTTTGACAACCTTGCCAAGTGCTTGGCGCGTTGCATCGTTATCACGTTTGCTGTAAATATTATCTTCCACCACGTAGACTTTTTCAGTCTTGTGGTCAAAAATCAGATAAGACTCGTAAACAAAGAAATGCATATCCGGCGTTCCAATAGTATCTTCTGGAATCTCACCAATATTTTCATAAAGCCCAATCATGTCATAACCGACAAAACCAATTGCGCCGCCACCAAATGGCAAATCACTACTAGCTCCTTTGACGGTTACTTGATTGAGGTAGTCAAGCGGGTCACCAGCAATAACTTGACCATTTTCTGTCAGTTGACCATTTTCATATTTGATTTCAAAGACCGGGTTGTAAGCCACAATTGAAAAACGAGCGTTCTCTTTTTCTCGTGGAATTGATTCAAGAATAACCTTATGCTCACCTTGAACTCGCATATAAGCAAGAATAGGGGTTAAAGTATCAGCAGTTAGAATTTTTCGCATGTCATGTCCTCTCTACATGAAGTTTTAATTGTATTTTTTGTAAATTCTAGTCGCTGATTTGCCAGCCTTTATCTCTTCTTTTCATGATTTCCTCCCTTTTTAAACAAAAAATCCCCACACAGAAAAAACCTTCTGTGTGAGGGCGTCTAATGATAGCGCGGTGCCACCTCAATTTAACGGAAATATATGCTCCGTCATCTCTATCTCCTCTAACAAGGAGCTGCACGATAAGGGGTGCCTGCCCTGAGACTTACCACTGACAACTAGTGTTTATCTCACTTGTATCTTGAAATCTTTTTCACTTCCACTTAATTCACTAAACAAAAAACCTCACACAGAAAGAACTTCTGTGCGAGGACGTCTAATGTATAGCGCGGTGCCACCTCAACTTAACGGAAATACTATAATCCGCCATCTCTATCTCCTCTAACAAGGAGCTGCACGATAAGGGGTGCCTACCTGAAAAATATTTCTTATCTTCAACAATATACCATCAGCCCAATTTCACAACCACCTGCTACTCGTTCACAGTAACCACGAGCTCCCTGTAAGCAAATCCTTGCTACTTTCTGATTGGTTACCATTATAAACACCTGATTTTGACTTGTCAAGTGTTTTTTATGAATTTTCTAAAAAATTCAACATTTTTCATTATTTTGTTGATTTAATTAAAAAATCTCTAAGTTTTTCCTAGCAAGAACGCTAAGTCAAACTCAGAGATTTAGAATCTATTCAAGGGTTAAAGTGATTTCTTTTGTTTCAGGGGATAAGAGTCCTTCTAAATGGGTGATTAATCGAATCAACCAAGCAAAAGCAAGTAAGAAGGCACTCAATTCAAAAGCTGTTAAAGATAAGTAATGAATACCCTGAAAGGCGATTTCTAATCCAACCAACATGCCACCAATAGCATAAGACATAATCAAGAAATCTCGCGTTACTTCTGGCAAAAGCCATTTAACACTGATAATTAAGGCAATGATAATCAAAACCAGATACCCTGCTACTCTGGTATGCAAGAGATGTGAGCTAGCGTCATTCGGGAAAAAGCCAACTGCTCCCAAATCAATCCCTAAGATGGTCAACATGATACGTATAGCTCTTAATTTCCAGTTTTTACCATATTTTTCACCTAAAGCGACAAACAAGTAATCCACCAAAGCAACCAAAACCAAGGCTGACAAAATCAAAGTCAGATTAAATTGCCAACTTTCCTTAGCAGCTTGTGTTCCCAAAAAGCTTAAGTTGAAATGCCACCACTGCAAAGATCGATTCGTCGCCATTGCGACAAAGACACCACTGACCATAATCACTGTAAAAACGGTTGTCAACCAAGTCGCCCTAATCATCTCTGCTATTTGCCCCCAAAAAAGACTGACCGCATAGATTGATGCACCTAAAATCAAACTCGAAGTTAACTTGTCAAAAGAAGCACCCGTGAAAATCTGCTCCAGCAGCCAACCAAAGCCGAGAAGAGCTAACAGTAAAATCACCGCAAACGAGGCAACAATAACAGGAAGCATGCGCCAAAAAACTCGCGCTTTGATGCCACCAAGAAAGACTGTCCGGTTGCGAATGAGCGTTGTTGTAAAAATGGTCATTCCAAGTATCCCACCAAAACCAATCAAGAAGGTAATAATAGAATAATCTCCAACCAACAAAATCTGATCCATCTTCTCAATAGAACTCACTGCATAAAATAAGACACATAAAATGACAGTTGATAAAATTAAAACCCAGCTTGATAAACGTCCTTGTTTTGGTTTTCCCTCTTTTTGAAGAACCAATTTATCATTGTATAATTCAGCTTTTAATTGCTGCCCTTTACTCAGATTTAACTGATCGACAACTGCCTGATCTAGCACAATACTTAATTTTTTATTTTCCATACCTTCATTATATTATGCTAATGAAATCTTGTAAAACAGGAACTGTAAACAAAATGTCAAAAATCAGAAATCGTTTTTTAATTGAGGAAAATAAAAAAGAACCCATTTGACCGAGTTCTAATTTACTTTATAACCAACCTTTGTCTCTAGCAATTCTAGCCGCCTCAACACGATTATTGGCTGATAATTTATTAAAAATTGATGATGTGTAATTTCTCACCGTTCCATTTGAAAGATAAAGGGTATCAGCAATATCTTGATTCGATTTTCCAAGTGAAATCAATTGTAAAATACGCTTTTCTTGGGGACTCAACGGATTATCCTGGCTTATCATAGATTCCATCAATTCCGGTGAATACTCTTTTTTGCCTGCAAGCACTGTGTGGATTGTTGACATCAACTCAGAAGTTGAACGGTCTTTCAACACATAAGCATCAACACCTGCCTTTACTGCACGTTCAAAGTAACCAACTCGTTTAAAGGTTGTCACAATGATAACCTTCATCTCCTTATTTTTTCGAACCCACTCTAAAACATCCAGTCCAGATTTTTTTGGCATTTCCACATCAAGAATTGCCACATCTGGAGACTCCGTTTTTAATATTCCAATAGCTTGTTCACCATCACTGGCTTGTAAAATCTCATCGACATCATCTTCCATGAGCAACAATTGGCACAAAGCATCTCGCAGCATGGATTGATCTTCAGCAACTAATAATTTCATCCTATTTCTCCTTTAACCCCAATTCAGCTTGGATAAGTGTCGGTTGAGCTTGTGACAGAATCTGAATTTTTCCCTCAACTAAGAGAAGTCTGTCACGAATAGATTGGAGTTCATTCCCTGTTAATTTTTCAAAACCAACACCATTGTCTTCTACTCTGACAAATACCTTTCCTTCTTTTTCAAATAAATGAAAACGACATTGATTAGCCTGACTATGCTTAATGACGTTATTACTTAGTTCTCGCAAAATCATGCACAAAGTCGATTGCAAGACAGGCGCCATAGTTTCTAAATTCAAATCATTTTTCAACTGATAATCAATCTCCGTCATAGCAAAGAAATGCTCCAACTGCTCAATCTCTTCTTCAAGTGTTCTAAACTTGAGATTATTGATGATATTTCTAACATCATGCATCGAAGAGCGGCTAGCTTGGTTTAATTCTTCTAATTGCTTTTTGACAAGGTCGTATTTTCCTTTCTCTAATTGCTTAAGTGCTAACTCTGTTTTTAAAGTCATGGCAGCAAAGACATGACCCAAGGTGTCATGCAAATCACGTCCAATACGGTTTCGCTCATTTTCAGCTAGTAACAAATTAATGGTACGATTCTTTTCCATGATAGCTTTTTCTTGTGCTTCATTTTTTCGAGCATTCATCCAATGAAATAAAATGGCATAATTCACAACAGGAACAAGAAAAATCATCACACGAGTCGTTATATCTTCTGTCAAAGTCATTCCTACAAACATCATGAAAAGCATGGCTAAATCGTAGGAAATAAAACGAAATGAGCGATAATCATCTTGAAATTGAAAAACAAGCAAACTATTAAAATAAAAAGTAAACCACATCATGCCACCATCAACACAAAGTGTCATGTAGATAATATAAGATAGCATGAGTAACCAGCAAGAATTGGTTAAGGGATTTTCTTCAAAATTGACAAGAAAAAGGTAGCCAAGCAAAAAAGCCGCTGTTATCCCCAGAGTCCAAACTGGATAACCGAAAAAGAAAACACCCAAAACAGGAAAAGCTAAAAAAGCTAATGGCAGATAAAATAAGGAGTGAACATTCCTAATCCTTTTCAACATCATTTAACCTCAATTTTATTCTTAATCATAAGCGCTAACGCTGCTATTATTATGGCATAGCCAAGCACAATAATCAAGGACTGCCAATTTAATTGAGCATTTTTAGCAAAGTCCGTCACCAAGATATTCACATGATAAATCGGTGTTACTTTGGCTAGCTTTTGCATCCACTCTGGAAAGGTCTCGATTGGCATCCAAGAACCACCGATAATAGCCAATCCAAGAAAGGCAATATCACCGACAATTGTCATTAACTGTTGTGATTTCATTTGCGAAATCAACAAACCAAAAGCTAGAAATAGTAAACTTGACAATAACAATAAGGCTGCTGAACCCAACCAGCGGCTAAATGGCATTGTCACCCCACGAAAAATCGCACCAAATAAAAACGTTGCTAAAATAGACAGTAAAAAGCAAACCAAAACTCGAATCACTTTTGATAGATAATACTGCCAAATTGAAACCGTAGAATGTTCAATATAAGTCAACCAATAGCTAGTCTTATCTTCCACAAGCATAGCTGGAAATGAGAAGAAGCCAAAGCTTGACATTGAAAATGCTGTCATGGTTAACATATAACTCATCACCAGCACCTTCTGCTCTTTTAAATCTGGAGAGAGTTCCATCCCAGAAAAGAACAAGAAAAAGAAAACCGGCATTCCAATAGATAATACAAAGGTTAGCCAAGTACGTTTCGTTTTAATCCATTCAACTTTTAATAAAGCAATCATTTTTCATTCTCCTGTGTTTGGTCAAATAATGTATTTAATAAGGTTTTATTTTGAATTTCAATATCAGAAATCTGGCAACCATGTTTCTGTAATTTCTGCCAGACACTATCAATCTCTTTTGTCATAAAAGTAACTGAGTCATTCTTTACTTTAATGCGATAACCATTTGCTAAGCTATTAACAAACGGTAAAAATGTTTTTGGCAAGGTAACTTGTTTTTCATGTTCAGCTTCTCTCATAGCAAATGGAGTCGTATCACGTAGCAACTTTCCATGATGTAAAACTAAAATGCGCTCAGCCGTATGTTCGACTTCTTCAATGTAATGACTCGAATAAAAAATCGTTACACCTTTTTCTTTCAGGCTTTGGATAATTTGCCAAAAATGTTGTCTCGTTGAAGTATCCATTGCTACTGTTGGTTCGTCTAAGAAAAGAATTTTGGGTTGGCTAATAAGGCACAAAGTAAAAGCCAACAAGCGCTTTTGACCACCCGATAATTTCTCAGTTAGCTGATTTTTTTGTTCCTTGCTAAATTGCAAAATGTAATCAATCTCTTTATCAGTTAAAGGGGTCTTGCTAATCGCTTTAAAAAATGCAATTAATTCACATACTCTCAATTTTTCTGGCAAGCGATTTTCTTGTGGTAAAACAGCTACTGAATCTTTTAATTGCTGACTATTTGCGGCTAAACCATTGATGACAATCTTTCCTTTACTAATTTTCAAATCTCCTAACAAGCATGACATCAAAGTGGTTTTCCCGGCACCATTTGGACCAATCAGAGCCACACAATCTCCATCAGCCACTTCAAACGAGATGTCCTGTAAAATAGTTTTTCCTTTAATGGTCTTTGAGATATTTTCAACCGTAATCATTTCATAAGCTCCATTTTTCTCTTTATTTGATGATTTTATTTTAGAAAAAAATAGCTGAGCTTTTTAGCTTATAATGTCATGACATCACATGACTTTTGTCATGTTTTTGGTAACAAAAAACCAATCTGCTCTTTAGCAAATTGGTTATCAGTTTAATTTTCCATCATACCTGCTTGCAGTCGATACATACGATAGTAAGTTCCTTTCAAACTTAGCAATTCATCATGAGTTCCTGACTCAATAATCTTACCTTTGTCTAGGACATAGATACAGTCAGCATCTTGAATGGTTGATAAGCGGTGAGCAATGGCAATGGTTGTACGACCTTGACGCATTTTCTTCAAAGACTCTTGAACAGTGTTTTCCGTTTCTGAATCAATGTTTGCTGTCGCTTCATCCAAAATTAAAATCTTCGGCTGACTAGCTACGGTTCTTGCAAATGCCAAAAGTTGACGTTGACCTGTTGAAAAACTTGAACCACGTTCTGTCACTTTTGTCTCATATTTATCAGGTAATTTTTGAATGAACTGATCAGCATCCACAAAGGCTGCGGCAGCTTGAACAGCATCTTCAGAAATATCCTGATACATTTTAATATTAGATTTCACAGTACCATGATACAAGAATGGTTCTTGCAGTACCAAACCAACATTTTTATGCAAAGCTTTTTTAGAATAATCACGAATATCTTTACCATCCAGTAAAACTTGACCTGATTGGAACTCGTAAAACCTCATAAAGACATTAATAATTGATGACTTTCCTGATCCAGTCGATCCTACAAAGGCAATCGTCTCACCTTGATTAACCTTAAAGGAAATATTGTCTAAAATCCGGCGTTTTCCATCATAAGAAAAACTCACATTTTTAAACTCAATATTGCCATCTTGCACAAAATCTAACACACCATTTTGTTCAGGTTCATATTGCTGTTCATCAATCAAATCAAACACCCGTCCAGCAGAAACCATTGAGGTTTGCAAAGTTGAAAAATTCTGAGTCACTTCAATCAAAGGATCAAAAAGACGATTAACGTATTGGATAAAGGCATACATCAAACCAGCAGAAATACCAATTTCCATTCCACGAAAACCAAAATATGCCATTAAAATAGCATATGCTAATAACTTCAGAAGTGACATAGCAGGGCGCAAGAAAAGACTATCTAATGCCATCGAACGATTAGCATAAAACACATGCTCTTCATTGATAGCTTCAAATTCATCTTTCAAACGCTCTTCTTGACTAAAGGATTGAATAATTCGGATCCCTTCGATGCTCTCAGACAATTTACTGTTAATATCTGACAACAATCCACGTGTTTTTTCAATCACACTTACCGATTTTTTGCGATAAAGATTAACCAAAACAAAGATAAATGGCAAGAAAATCACAACCCAAGCTGTCAATGTCGCATTCAATTTCAACATGGTTAACAGAGTTACTGAAAAGATAAAAATAGCCGAAATAAAGCTTGATAAAAGGCCTGAAAACATATCACTGATAGCTTCAGTATCATTTGTAATACGAGAGACAATAGAACCCGCAGGAGTTTTGTCAAAGTAAGCCATACCGAGTTTTTCCATGTTTGCAAAGGCATCTCTTCGAATATCTCTAACAATGCTATAAGACACACGCGCAAAGAAGAAATTTCCAAAATACTGGATAAGCGTCTGCAAGACATACATGAGGTAATAACCAACTAAAATCAGCATGGCAGTCTGATTCATATCCGTCAAAAAATGATCAATAAAGTAAGAAGCAATCAGTGGAATCAGACTCTTAACAACCGTTGTTAGTAGTAAAAGACCTAGAGCTAAGGCGGTTAAGAATTTATAAGGTTTGAGATAGCTCATGAGGCGCTTAAATACACGCCACTGATTTGCATTATTCTTCATCACTATCTCCTTCCATTTCTAATTGCTGAGCTTCATAAGTATCTGCATACCAGCCACCTTGCTTAATAAGATCCTCATGACGCCCTCGTTCAATGATATGCCCATCTTGCAAGACTAAGATTAAATCAGCATGAACCACCGCACTCAAACGATGTGCTGTGATAATTGTCGATTTATGTTGACGAGTTTGCTTAAGATTCTCAATAATAGCATGTTCTGTCTTAGCATCTACTGCTGACAAAGAATCGTCCAAAATCAAAATTTCAGGATCAAGAATCATGGCACGACTCATAGCAATCCGCTGTTTTTGACCACCAGAAAGACTAACCCCTTTCTCACCAATCAAAGTTTCAAAGCCATCTGGTGTTGCCATAATGTCATCATAAACTCGAGATAACTTCGTTGCTGCTTCAACCTTTTCTAAAGAGGCATCAGGATTTCCAAAACGAATATTTTCTAAAATACTAGTGGCAAATAAAAATTGATCCTGTGGGACATAACCAATCAAACGGCGTAAATCAGATAACTTGTAATCCTTGATATTGTTGCCATCAAGCATAATCCGACCATCAGTCAAATCATATTCACGTAACAACAAACGAATCAAGGTAGTCTTACCAGAACCGGTCTGCCCAACTAATCCCAGCGTTTGTCCCTGTTCTAGAGCAAAATGAATATCTGATAACGTCTCCTCATTTTCATAATGAAACGAATCAATATCATAAACCAAAGTACCATTCTGAATAGTCTGCAAAGGCTGTTTACTTTCTTGGACATCAGATGTTTCTTTCAAAAGACGATTAATACGATTATAAGAGACAGAACCGCGTTGAATCATATTAAAAAGAAAACCAATTGCCATTAAGGGCCAAACTAGCATATCTAAGTAAGTGATAAAGGTTACTAAATTACCAACCGTCACTTGACCGGCTGATACCATAAAAGCTCCCATCAACAATGACAAAACATAACTTGCCCCGATAAATAAAAGCACTAAAGGATCAAACATGACATCATATTTCATGGTTTTCATGTTCTTAACAAAAGTCATGTCATTGATCTCTTGAAAAGACTGAAGTTCATCTTCTTGATACCCAAATGACTTGGTTACTTTGATACCTGACACGGACTCCTGAACCTTATTATTTAATTCTGAAAAGGCAGCCTGAGATTTTCCAAACGCTTGGTGAGTCTTTCGTCCTAAACGACTTGTTGCATATGCCATAAATGGCAAAGGAATCACCGCTACCAAGGTCATTTGCCAAGAAATACTAAAAGCCATTGTCACCAAAGTCACAAAAGCCGTAATTGTCGCATCTACTGCTGACATAACTCCAGCGCCTGCTAAACGTGTCAGCGCATTAATATCATTGGTAGCATGCGCCATCAAATCACCCGTACGATGTTTTTGATAAAAACTAGGTGACATTTTTGTAAAATGATCAAATAAGCGAAAACGCATAATCTGACCAAGACGATACGACGTTCCCAAGATATACATTCGCCAAATATAACGTAAAAAATACATGGCAAAAGCTGATAAAACCAACAAGAATAAGCTCATCAGCAATTGCCCTTGTGTTAACTCACCAGATGTCACTCGATCAATAACTCCGCCCATAACTTTTGGAGGGACAAGGTTTAAAATTGCCACCAAAATAAGGGCAAGAATTCCAATAATATACCGTTTTTTCTCCAGCCTAAAAAACCACCAGAGATCCTTTATAATTTTCATTAAAACCTGCTTTCTAGCTGATATTATACACCTTTGAGTAGACTCTAAATCAAGTTTCCTGCCCTAAGCTTCTCATATGAAAAAGGTCAGGAATTTTTCCTGACCTATAATAACTACTTGTGATATTTTTTGTAAATAACTGTGTAAAGCCCCAAAGCTAGTAAGCCACCTAATGAATTAGTCCAAAGATCATCAATTTCAAAGACCCGATTAGCATTATAAAGCAAATCGACAAGCAACTGCGTTGTTTCAATTGTTAGGCTGATTCCAAAAGCTAACAGCCAAGCTCGCTTCCACTGACGCAATTTTGGAAATAGCCAAATCAATCCCAACATCAAAGGAAAGATAAGAAACATATTTGTGACATTTTGTGCAAAGACCCAAAATAATTCAAAGGCACTATCAAGCTGACCAATACCAATCAAACTGTTAAACGGCACCAAAAGCAAACGTAAGCGTCCATAATAAATGATATTGGGTGTCTCAACCCCATCAATCTTAAAAGGTTGCGGACTAAAACACAAGAAGCAAAGGGCAAGGATGTAAATCCCCACCAAGGTTATTGCCACCTTACGTCCTATGCTTGTCAACTCAAGTTCTTCATCAAATAGCTTTCTCATTTTACCTTCTTATTTTGCTTTAGCAGCTTTTTGGCGGTCACGTTTCATTGTATTTGAACGCAATTGACCACAAGCGGCATCAATATCAGTTCCGTGTTCTTGACGAACGACACAGTTAACACCATTTTTCTTAAGAACATCGTAAAAGGCTGCAACGTGTTCTTTACTTGAACGACGGTATTGGTCGTGTTCAGAAACTGGGTTATATGGAATCAAGTTGATGTATGATAATTTGCGGATTTTTTTCGTCAAATCAGCCAATTCTTGTGCGTTTTCTGGTGAATCATTAACATCATTTAACATGATATACTCAAACGTCACACGACGGTTAGTTGTTTCAACGTAGTATTCAATCGCAGCAAAGAGTTTTTCAAGTGGGAATGAACGGTTAACACGCATGATTTGTGAACGCAATTCATTGTTTGGTGCGTGAAGCGAAACAGCCAAGTTAACTTGCAAGCTTTCGTGAGCAAATTCACGGATTTTGTGTGCTAAACCTGATGTTGAAATTGTGATGTGACGTGCACCGATAGCAAGACCATTGTCATTGTTAATCGTACGAACAAAGCGAAGCACGTTGTCGTAGTTATCAAATGGTTCACCAATCCCCATAACAACGACGTGACTCACGCGCTCATCTTGACCACGTTCATCAAAGTATTTTTGTACCATCATGATTTGTGAAGTGATTTCACCACTTGTCAAATCACGTTGTTTTTTAATCAAACCGCTGGCACAGAATGAGCAACCCATGTTACAACCGACTTGTGATGTTACACAGACTGACAAACCATAGTGTTGGCGCATCAAAACTGTTTCAATCAACATCCCATCAGGCAATTCAAACAAGTATTTGACGGTACCATCTGATGCTTCTTGGACGACACGTTGTTTCAATGGGTTAACGCAGAAATTTTCATTTAAAATAGCGATAAAATCTTTTGAAATGTTTGTCATTTCTTCAAAAGATTGGACACGTTTACGGTAAAGCCAATCCCAAATTTGTGTTGCACGGAATTTCTTTTCACCGTGTTCGATTGCCCATTCGATGAGTTCATCGCGTGTTAAACCGTAAATAGAGGGCTTCATGTCCTTAGTTTCTGTTTGCATTCTGTAAATTTATTTCCTTCCTATTTCTCTTTGCGGCGAATGACAAATTGTTTTGCCGACTGAATTTCTTTTTGTTGTTCACGTTTTTGGTGACGCTCACTGCGTCCTTTGCTTTCTTTACGTTTTTGACTGGTAAAATGTTGATTTCCTGAACGGTCAGCTTTTTTCTTACCAGACGAACGTTTTTGTGATTTATGACGTCTTGTTTGTTTTTCTTCTTCAGACTTCACAGCACGTGGCTCTTTATTTTCAAGAACAAAATAAGCACAGCCAAAGTTACAATATTCTTTAAGGTAATCATCTAAACGTGAAATACGATTAGCCTTTTTAACGTCGCGGTCATCTTTGTAAAAACCTTTTAGACGTAGCTGTTCATTTCCCCAATCTCCGACAATGTAGTCATATTTGAGCAAGATATCTGAAAAACGTTGACTAAACACTGTTGCGTTAAAAGCATCTTTTTCATTGGCTAAAATCAACAACTCGATATCATCGCTTTTGACACGATCAGAAAATACCACGAATTGTGGACCAGGAAATTTATTGTAATTGTACATTTCAGGAGAGATATCTTTTCTCATCGGTCTCCTCTCTTCATCCATCGTAAAACTTATTCTTTATGTCTGAGGTAGTCTTCTACCAGTTCTCGAAGCAATTCAGGAAAAAGCAACTCAGCTTGATGTGATTTAATGCTTTCAAAATAACGAGCAAAATAATATTGATCAACCAAGACTAGACTGACAGTCTCCTTTTCATTCGTAACCTTTTCATTATACACTATTTTTCCGTTTTTGTAAGCAAAGCCACTCGTTAAAACGGTCCCAAATTCCTTACCGCGAAATCCCATGCCACGGATTTGTTGTCTTGCTAACAATTCTGCTTGCGAATAAACATCTTGACAGATTTCGGCTAACTCATCGGTACTTACTTCTAACCTTGCTAGTCGCATTTGATGCGGAAGCGAATGGTGCAAAGTATCTTTAGTAATGTCCTTAGTAAAAGGCTCCACAACCAAGCCAGAATTTATCATGGCAATATCTGCTTTGGCATAATCTTTCATAGCATCCATAACCAATTGACAAGACTCGTCTAAACTCAAATCCTCATCAAATTGCTTCACCATTTCTTGCCCTAAAAGCTTGCGACCATCTGAAACAATTTTTTCAATCCATTCTTTATCACCTGGTTTACTTGCCATATGACTAGTTTCATGAGCGTGGATTGTGATATCAGTCATTTCATGATTGTCAAAGCTGAGATTAATTTCACCGACAAACTGACCGTATTTTCCTGCAGCTGCCATGTAAGTGCCATTAAGGCATGCCCCATCTTCAAAGACATGATGCATATGAGCCCCAATAATCAAATCAATTTCTGGACAAGCAGCGGTGATTTTTTCATCCCAAGGAAGGCCCAAGTGGCTTAATAATATTCTAAAGTCAGCTTCTTGCACTTCCTTAATAGCAAGGTCTCTTTTTAAGCATTCTAAAGGGTCAAGGACTGTCCATCCACCTGGTTTATAAGTCAGATAATAGGGAAAAGTATAAGCTAAAAAAGCAATCTTAGTGCCTGCTTTCGTTTCATAAATCTTATAAGCCTCAGCCCAAGCTGGACGACCATTGTCATCTTCAAGATTACCTAAAATAACATCAAAGTCAGCCTCTTGATAAACCTCATTTAACCAATGTTTTGCCAGACCAATTCCTTCATTATTACCAATAGTCGCAAAGTCAATCTTAAGCTCGTTTAAAAATTGAACATTACATTTTCCCTTACTGATATCTGTCATCGGATGCCAGCGGTCAATATTATCCCCAATATCAAGGCGAATAACTTCATTTGTCTCAGGATATTCTTGAAAAAAACGTTTGATTTTTGGATAATTTTCAAAATGAGAATGCCAATCATTCAGATGTAAAATCGTTAGCTTTTCTGTCATAGCAATATTATAGCATTTTCCACCCCAATAGTGATATTTCAGTGCCTTTACAAATCTATTATCAACCAAAAAAGCTAGATAAAAAATCTAGCTTTTCAATACTCAGCGACTATTTCGCTGTTCTTTTGCCAAGGAGAGACGTTTAACAAACATATAAGCAATTCCTTGGACCATCCATAAGGAAGCATAACAAAGTACCCAAGCTGAGAAAGTCAGCCACTTCATGCCTAAGGTCTGATAAATACCATGACCATTTACAGATCTAATAAAAATTAACAAACTAACATCTAAAAAGATAAACAGGGCTGCAATATTAAAGCCAATCACCAAACGTTTCTGCCAGTTTGTCATACACTCCTCCAATCTATTAGTATTCCACCTCTTCATTTTAAACCATTGTAAACAATAAAGCTTAAGAAAAAGTTAACTGATGCATCAAAAAACACCTCTTTTAGCTAGTCTAAAAGAGATGCTTCTTGTATTAATTTGTACTTCTTAGGTAATCAATCGCTTCTTGGACATTCTTGACAGGGACAATTTTCATGTCTGTATCAAGGTCTTTAGCAGCTTCTTTGGCTTCTTCGTAATTTGTCTTAGCATCAGGATCTTTTTTCAATGTTTCTTTATCGACTGGATTATTTGGAACAAAGAAAATATCTGCACCAGATTTGGCAGCTGAGACAACTTTTAAGCCTGCTCCGCCGATATCACCAACAGAACCATCTGATTCAATGGTACCAGTACCAGCAATTTTACGACCTTTACGAAGATCTTCGTTATTAACTTGATCATAAATATCAAGGGTGAACATCAAGCCTGCACTAGGTCCACCAACACCACTGGTATCAAAAGTCACATCGACATCAGATGACACCTTGGTATGATCAACCAGACCAATACCGATACCATTTTTACCATTTGGCAATTCAATGATTTTACCAGAAACCTCTTTTGTTTTACCGTTTGAAATTTCTTGAACAGTGACTTTAGAGCCAAGATCCAAGTCTGCTACATAAGCCATCAATTCTTGTGAACTCTTGAACGTTTTACCATTTACACCAGTAACCGTATCAGCTAGATGTAAAAGTCCTTTAAAGGTTGAATTTTTGGTTACATTTAGGACATAGACACCTTGATAATCAAGCTTAACGTCTTTCCCTGCTAGGGTTAAAGCTTGGTAGGTCGCTGTATTTTGTGAAGTTTCCATGTAGTATTGATTAATACGCATGTAATCTTCATTACTGTAGCCACCTGTTGTTGCGGCAGCCGTTGAAATCTCCGTATGCGGTGTTAACCAAGCATAAACCAGCTGAGCAAGCGTCGCTTGGCTCACTGTCACCGCTACAAAGTTATAGGAACCTTCATCTTTATCTGTTTTGTTATTAACGGTTAAAACACTACGAACATCATAAGCACCCCCAGGCATTTCAACATAATAGTCGAGGGGATAAAATAAACTAAAGATGAGAAATACTGTTCCCACTACTCCTAGTATCCACCATTTAAAGCGGTATAAAATACGACCTAACTTTTTCAAAATCCCTTTAAATGCGTTTAAGATTGTCATATTTTTCCTCCACTTTTTTCACAACGCTTTCTGGAACAAAGGCCGAAATATCCGAATGAAAATGCATCAATTCGCGAATACGACTAGATGAGACATGAAGCCACTCTGGTGAGGTTAACAAAAAGACACTCTCAATATCACTTGCCAAATGCTGATTATAAAAAGCAAGGTCAGCTTCATATTCCAAATCTTTAGCATCTCGAATTCCTCTAACCAAATAGCCAGCCTTTAACTCTCTTGCCACGTCAACTGCTAAAGAATCCTGTGCTGTCACGACCTTTACATTTGGGAAAGCTTGGACTGCTTCTTCTAACATAGCCTTTCTCTCAGCAATGCTAAACAGCCCTTTCTTATTTTTATTGTAAAAAATCCCTACATAAAGCGTATCAAATAGTCGACTCGCACGCGCTATAATATCAAGATGTCCATTTGTCACAGGGTCAAAAGATCCCGTCACCAAACCAATTTTTGTCATATTGCCTCCATCAAGGATATCATGACATTTACTATCTAATGTAAACCGTCACCTTACTAATTCCGTATGTTTTTTGTTTCCAAATGCCAAAGCTTGAAATCTCTTCTGGCAAATCCACAGCTTTATCTGTTTCACATACAATCATCACATCTTCAGACAAAAGCCCAGCTTCTTCCATGTCAGTGATATTTTTAACGATTTCCTCTTTCGCATAAGGCGGGTCCAACAAAACCAAATCAAATGGTCCTTTGACCATGCCGAGTGCTTTATTAGCATCCATCTTCATCAAATGGAATTGCTGTTCAGATTTCGTCATTTTGATATTTTCTGTGATAATAGCTTGCGCCTTACGGTTGCGTTCAACCATGACCGCTTCATTCATCCCACGTGAGATAGCTTCAATAGCAAGACTACCGCTACCAGAAAACAAATCCAAAACACGCCCACCATCAAAGAATGGGCCAATCATATTAAAAATAGCGCCCTTAACCTTATCAGTTGTCGGACGAGTAATTTTTCCATCGAGCGTCTTCAAGGGACGCCCACCAAATTTTCCTGCTACAACTCTCATAAGAACCATTATAACAAAATTAACCTAAAATGCCTTAAAAAATTATTGATAAGGTTTACACTAAAAATAAGATTTGATATGATGAATAGGATAATTTTAATCATCAAAGTTTTTTAGGATAAAGGAGTTATGATGGATTTTAAAAAAATCTTTAAAGACAAGAAAAATATTGCCCTTACTGTCTTGTCAGTCTTATTGATTGGTAGCTTCTCTGCTCAAGGAAGTAAAGATCATGAACTTTCCCAAGCTGAAACTAAGATTGAACAACTCAGTCAAGAAGTAGACAATACCAAATCAGACTTAATTGATAGTCAAAACGAACTCAGCGATTTCAAAGAAGAAAACGCCAAATACATTGAAATTGGTAAAAAAGAATACCAAAAAGTCAAAGCTATCGAAAATGAAGCTCTAGCTGCTGTCACAAAGCTTGAAAATGATCAAACTCAAGCTAACCTCGATGCTGCAACTAACAAAGTGAATGCTGTCACAGATAGCAAGCTGAAGGAAAAACTCCAAAAGCGTATCACAACTGTAAAAACAGCCATCGAAGCTAAGAAACAGCAAGAAGCTATCAATGCAGCTGAAACAGCTGTTAAAAAACTCGAAAGCGACCAAAAACGTGAAAACGTCGATGACGCTAAAAATAAAGTAAATGCGATATCTGATTCAGCTAAAAAGGAAGCCTTTAATAACCGCATCAAGGCTGTCGTTTCAGCTATTGATGCCAAAGAAGCTGAGGCAGCGAAACAAGCTGAAGAAGCCAAAAGAGCTCAAGAAGCTGAAGCCGCACGTCAAGCCCAAGAGCAAGCTGCCGCTGCTGCACAACAAGGTGATGCTACTACTGTTTACATCACAAACACTGGTCGTCGTTATCACCTAAGCCCATACTGCCGTGGTCTCAACCGCTCAAACAGTACTACACCAACAACACTATCAAATGCTATCGCTGCTGGATATACACGCTGTAAGTTTGAATAATATTTTAGTCGTTAGAATTTTTTCTAGCGATTTTTTTCTTAGCCATATTTACAGAATTATTTCAAAGTGATATTCTTCTATTGTAATTAGTTTTATATTTCAAATTATTTGGAGGATACAATGAAAAAGAAACTAAGACTTGCCCTATTATTGATGACCGCCCTTGTTCTTGGCACATCTCAAGACCTAGGAGTTTTAACCCCTGCGTCATTTGGAAACAATCATGTCGTTTTAGCTGATACTAAGACTAAAAGTAAATCAGTTAAAAAAGACGACAAAGCAATCAAATCTGCTAAAAAAGCTGTTAAAAAACTTGAGAAAACTCCAACTCAAGAAAACCTTGACTTAGCCAACAAAAAAGTTAAAGCCGTCAAAAATAAAAAGACAAAAAAACAACTCAAAAAACGTATTGCTTCTGTCAAAGTTGCAATAGAGGCACAAAAGCAAGAACAAGCTGCTGAAGCCGCTGCCGAAGAAGCTATAACTAACTTAGAAGCTAATCAAACGCGTGAAAACGTTGATGACGCTAAAAACATGGTTAATGCTGTAGCAGATTCAGCTAAAAAAGAAGCCTTCAATAACCGTATCAACGCTGTCGTTTCAGCAATTGATGCCAAAGAAGCCGAAGCTGCTCGTCAAGCTGAGGAAGCAAGAAAAGCTGAAGAAGCTAGACAAGCACAAGAGCAAGCTGCCGCTGAAGCTGCTCGGCAAGCACAGGAACAAGCTGCTGCTGCCGCTCAACAAGCACAACAACAAGAACAAGCTGCTGGTGGATATAAAAGAGATTATCGCGGTAGATGGCACCGCCCAAATGGACAATACGCTTCAAAAGCAGAAATTGCAGCTGCTGGCTTGCCATGGTAAAAAATGATTAACCGAGATAAATATCATCTCAGTTTTTATATTCAAAAAGGTCGACTGGAGTGCCAGCCGACCTTTTTTAGTCCTTAAATTAAGTTTCTTCTATTAAAGAATGTTTTCGTAAGTATCACGAACATCTTTTGGCCAAACACTTGATTGTACTTCACCAATGTGTTTTTTACGAAGCAAGAACATTGCCATACGTGATTGACCGATACCACCACCGATTGTAAGTGGGAAGAGACCGTTAAGAAGAGCTTTGTGCCATTCTAGTTGCAAACGATCTTCGTCACCAGTGATTTTAACTTGACGTTTAAGAGCTTCTTCGTCAACACGAATACCCATTGATGACAATTCAAAAGCTGAGCCAAGCACTTCGTTCCAAACAATAATATCACCGTTAAGACCATGGTATCCATTTTCAGATTCAGAAGTCCAGTCATCGTAGTCAGGTGCACGACCATCGTGGCGTTGACCATCTGGTAAAATGCCACCAATACCAATAAGGAAAATCGCACCGAATTCTTTAGCAGCAGCATTTTCACGTTCTTTTGGTGTCAAATCTGGGTAACGTTCCACCAATTCTTCTGTGTGAATGAAAGTGATTTTCTTAGGCAAAACTGCTTCAATATCAAAACGAGCTTCTACTGCCAATTCTGTCAAACGAATAGCTTTGTAAACTTGTTCAACAGTTTCTTTCAAGTATTCAATGTTGCGACGACCATTTGGAATAACTTTTTCCCAATCCCATTGGTCAACATAAATAGAGTGGATTGGGTCTAATTCTTCTTCATCTGGACGGAGAGCTTTCATGTGTACGAAAAGCCCTTCTCCTTCATTGAAGCCGAAACGTGCTAAGGTATGACGTTTCCACTTAGCAAGTGAATGAACAACTTCATATTCAGCATCAGGAATACGTTTAACGTGCACAGATACAGGATGTTCAACGCCGTTCAAATTATCTTGCATACCATCCCCGACCTGGCTAAGAATAGGTCCTTGCACTTCAACGATGCCAAGTTTATCAATCAAATATTGAGTAAAAGTATTCTTGACAAAAGAAATCTCCTGCTGTTGATGAATAAAGCTTTTCTTCATATGCTCCTCCTTAAAAATTTTTTTAAATTTGAAATACCAAAATGATAATGAACGATAGTGAGGTATATTTTGTATTTCGTGATCGCTTTACAACGATAGAGCTATTATACACCTATGTTTTTAAAAAATAAACACTTTTTTGCAAATTTTCGCAATATTTTTGAATTTTATGTTAGATAACCTAACAAAGGATGGAAAATCAGCTATTTATAAGCATTTTTTAGAAGAAAATTTCACTTTACAGTATTAAAAAATTGAACCATCAAACAAAAATAGCTCAACTTTTTTCTAATAATTAAACCGTTGTCAAAATAGTGTTTAAATAACGACAGTTATCAAATATCACTCTTTTGACCCTTGTAACAATTTTAAAAAGATAAAACTCAAAATAATAACCGAACAACCAATATAGAAGAAATTAAATGGATTACTTGGTGTGAAAATCAGCGTGAAAAGAGCTGTTCCAAGTGGCATAAATAAAATAGCAACGGTAAAAACAATTCCCAGTACTCGCCCCAGATACTCACTTGCTACTTCTCTTTGAACAAGCGAAAAAGAATGAATGTTAAACAAGGTCATAAAAATTCCAGAACCAACTGGCGACAGTGCCAAAAGAAAAATACTCGGTTTCAAAAAATAAAGAACGGGAGCTAAGGCAACAAATCCTCCAAAAATAGACAAAAGTGCCATTAATTGACCAGTCGATAATTTGTATCTAATTTTTCCGCTAATAACCGCTCCAATCACTCCACCAATAGCCTCAGCTGTTAAAAACATAGCATAACTATTTCCAGTGATTTTTGGGAACATTTGATTACTATAAGGCAGTAAAAGACTGTAACCAGCCATAAAAAAGTTAACCCCAGCAGAAAGAGCAATCAGAAGATAAATCTGGCGATTTTTCGCTACATAGTGAAACCCACTAACCAAATCCTCTAAAATTATCTTAACTGAAAATTTATCTGTTTTACTGGCTTCTTCTAAAATCGGTTGAACAAAAGCAACAATCAAAGCTGATAATAAAAAGGACAACCCATCAAGACTCAAGGCTCCTCGGATACCAATCATGTGGTAAATTCCTAAAGCAAGCATCGGGACAATAATTTTCACCAGAGTCGCAAGCGTTTGAAGGTAAGAATTCACTCGAGTAATATTGTCCTTTTCGACGATTTCTCTGGTAAAGGCATTGTAGGCTGGTGTCGAAAATGCTGACAAAAATGCTAGTAAAGCATTGGTTAAAATGACCGCATAGATGAGCCAAGTTTGCTTGGAAATAAGAGACAAGCACAGACAAATTAAGCCACTCAAAAAATCACTTAAAATGATAATTTTCTTTCGTCTGAAACGGTCCGCAATCACTCCACCAAATAAATTAAACAGGGCTCCAATGACATTTTCAAGTGCTTGATAAACTCCTACCAAAACCATTGATTTCACGTTCATACTCGCTAAAAACGAATTATTCACATAATCAAATAAAGTATCACCTATCTTTGAAATCGTACTGCTCGTTACTAAAAGACCTGTATTTTTTCGTTCGATTTTCCTCATAAGCACCTCCCGATTGTTAGATAGTATACTCTTCAAAAGTTATTTTTGCAATATTCTTTCAATTTTATTTTCAAAAAAATACCGCACCTAACGGTACGGCTTATCTATTTATTTCTGAGCGAATCGAGTTTTTCAATCAATTCCTTTGTCATTCGTCGTGGACCACGAACGGCTTTGACGCCACAACTTTTTAACGTTTCAAAAGTCACTTGCTCATCTGAGAAAGTATGAAGCAGTTCTATTTTCATTAATTTTTTGATGGAAGTATCATCTCGGTAAGCTTCATTTGGCAAATCAGCTTCTAAGACTTGGCAAAAATACCGCACTGCCTTAGTCGGTGCTGTCATGTAAATCGCCACAAAATCACCTTTTTTAATGCTTGCTTTTTGTGTCCATAAAATAACCTTGTTTGCTGCAAATTCAGCATCAATATCATAATACTTGGGGTTGGCTGGAATAATCCAATAATCTGGACCACTACTGCTCCCCAAGGCCTTTCCAGCTACCAAAGCTCTGCTATTATCCACCAAAGAAAAAAGTAGCTCATCAGGAACTGTCTCATCTAAAACCACACTCACCCAAGACTTCTTATTCATGTGGTAAGACGGATAAACGCCCGTGATTTCAATCAATTCAGGCAACTTAGCTTGTTCAACCTTAATATTGATGATTTCAACTTTGTCATCCAGCGCTTCTTGCGGCCACTGCTCCTCACCAAGGTCTAATTTGCCACGCGCAAGCGTCATCACAAGACCATACCACTTCTGATTTTCAGGATAGCGAAAAGAAGAAAACTCAGGATATTTTTCAAAAGGATGGTCAAAATCATCGCCATAAGTAGCCTTTAGGTGATTTGCAAGACGATTCATTTGGTCACTAGCAAATGGCAGAGCTTCAAAGCAAGCTTCAGCCACTCTTTCAAGAACCTCTTGATAAGCTTCTCTGACTTGTCCGACAAAATTCCCACTCGCTGCTGGCACATGAAGCGCCAAATACTCTTCTCCTAGATCTGTGTCCATCACTTTGCCACTGACCTGACCGTCTGCTGAAATATGAAACCGAACCTCAAAATCACCATTTAAAATCTTCTCACGATAATCATAACCAGCCAGCGACTTCTCAAAACCAAACGGCACCAAGCGCTCAAGCATCACACGCTTCTTTCTAAAAATATCCGATTCAAATGACATAGGAACTCCTTTCATTTAGCATAAGTATAGCAAAAAAAGACTGGAATAACATTTTCCAGCCCTTTCTTTTCAAAATCTAATAGCTGTTTTTAACAATAATATTTGTCCAAGTTTTTGGGAACAATACAATGATCCTCCTTATCGTCTTTCTGTATTATACTACAAAACTTATTTAACCTAAGAATACATAAAGTCAAACTAATTTTTTATCTTTTTTCTATATGAAACTATAGTATAATAACATACGTATCATATAATTATCACAAATACAAAAGGAGGATTATAAAAATAGAAACTTATACAGATGAAGAATTTAATTCTCTTGTAACTGACTTAGTCCAAGCTATTAGAAAGCAAAAACTAGTTCTCTTTGTTGGTGCAGGTGTTTCAATTTCACAAGGATATCCCAATTGGAATGATTATGTTACTCATCTCATTAAATATTGGCAATCCTATCTACTAAATATCGAGAATGTTAGCATAGGAAGAGAAAAATATTTAGTCTTTGACACCATATCAAAATCAGACTTAAGCAATAAACGAAAAGTTGATTTAGTAAATCATTCATTAAAATCCATTTTAGGTGAAGAGGAATTTAAGAAAAATAGGCTCAACTTTGAAAAAAAATATTTTGAAAAATTAGTACCATACCAACCATCTAATAAAATACTCGAAGCACTAGTTAATATTGATGCAATATTCGTTACTCCAAATTATGATTTAGAAATAGAAAAGCATGCCCAAAGACTACGAAATAGTGTCAAAAGCATTAATGATCTCCAAGAGTTTGTTATAAATAATGATAGTAAGCTCGAGTGGGGAGATATTCTCCATATCCATGGAACCCCACATTGTGACCCGAACTTCTTTGTTAGTTCCTCAGCTGACTACTCTAAAACATATCTCAAAGAAAAACATAATTTTGAACAATTAAAAAAGTGGTTCTCAACTAAAAATTTAACTGTATTATTTGTTGGCGTTAGCCTTGATGAAGATGAAATTTTATCTCTACTAGCACCCCAAAACAAACATTACGCTTTAATGAAAGCTGACAAAACCAATGACCCTAAGATTGATAAAGAGTATCGTAATCTTTATTCTACTTTTTTTAAAAATGAAAATCATACTTCAATAATCTGGTATGGTAGCTCATTTGATGATCTTCCTGTATTTATAAAAAAATTAACCGATAAAATTAATGAAGAAACTGGATTATCACCACAGAATCGAGAATGGCAACTATTACTAAATCCAATCTCCACTGAAGACGAAGTCATCAATGCTTTAAATAATAACGCAGATAATGAAACATTTTTAAATGCTCTATATAAAAAAATATTAACACTTAATGACAAAGAAATTCCCGAACTTATTCTTCACTCAACATTTAAGAGTAACGTGGTAAAAAATACCGTCATCAATAATTTTGACTCTTTTTGGAATTTCGTAGATCAAAATAAAGAATCACTATCGCTTGAAGAGTGGAAAATCCTAAAAGTGTTATTTTCTAAAGGTAATCAAAATTATTATATTAATTCTTTATACAATTTGTACAAATATGGTATTGATTATCAAAAAATTTCAATTGATGAATTAGTTAATATTAGATCTGCAATCGGTACAACAGCTAGTATTCCGTTTACAAAATTTATTAAGGATTGTGATTTAATGGGATATTGGTTTATTAATCAATTTACACCAAAAGATTCAAAAGACACTTATAGTAAATCAATATACTTAACTAACGATGTTAAAGAAAAGCTAAA
>NZ_JAWVPQ010000008.1:0-71421 GCF_046592795.1 Streptococcus sp. TATVAM-FAB8 | reverse complement strand
ATTTTTTAAACTCTTTTATATTTATTTCTGAAAAGTATTATTATCATAAGATCTGCCTTTATAATATAGAAAGTGCATAATAAAGCATGTAATACTACCTATTCAAGGCGCCCATTTTTCTTGCCTCTGATTGAGTTTAATTTTTTATCTTTATTAACAAAAACAACCAATCTGCTTTAGATTAGTTGTTTTTCTATAATTTTTTAGGCATCATTGCCTTAGCTTTGGCGGAATATTGGTCAATCACAATCTTAATCACGCCGACTGGTTTTGTCATTTTTTCGGTGAATTCAAATGTTTTGCCAGCTTGGTGCTGCATGAGTAGATTAAGGGCGTAGGCTTTTTGCTCTGAATCTTCGAGAAGCTCTGCTTTTCCACATTCGATAAACGAACTAAAGAAAGCACCGTATTTACAAGGCACGTCATAGTCGTAATCAGGCACCACTTCTCCCTCAATCTGAACACAAACATTGGGATTTTGGTGGATTAAATCAATTTTATGCCCTTGTCTCGCACCGTGTGTGTAAAAAATAAACTGGTCAGTTTCTTCACGGTACTCATAACCATAATGCAAAGGGACAACGTAAGGAAATTCCTCATCAAAAAGCCCTAAATGCAAAATCATATTTTTCTCAACAATAGCTTTGATTTCTGTCAAGTCAGTCACTTCACGGTCACGACGTCTCATTTTTGTCATAGGTTGCCACCCCATCATTTCTTTTTTCAAACATTATAGCAAAAATAAGCAGTAATTTCTCGAAGCGGTCAAGACTATCCTACTTTTCCTCAAAAACAACAGTAACGTTTTTTCCAGCCATGGCTTTACTAAAGTTACTCGTGTCTTTGATATGTCCTAGATAAGTGTATTTAAAACAAGTCTTGCAATCATCATAGAAAAGAGTTAGTTCGTTTGTCTGGCAGAGCAATAAATCACCTATTTTAATCGAACACGAGCATTGTTCTTTGCGTGGCAAGTGGTCAGCTAATAGATAAAATTTTTCATTGCCATTGACATCAGCCATATCAAGCTCAAGTGGCAAAAGTTTAACAAATGCTTTCGCGCTAGCATTATTTTCCAAAATCAACTCAAAGCTTTCGCCAGCAATCGTTACAAGAAATGCCATACTAATTCTCCTCTTCGAATGTCACCGTAACACTACCACGTCCAAGACTGTCTGCTAGTCCGCTATTATCCACTATCTTTCCTAAATCGGTGTAGGAATAGCTTGATGAAAAATCGTCATAAAACAAGACCAAACCATTGCCAGCCCACAATTTCAAATCACCTGAATGGATTTTTCCAGCTCGGTGATTATCTGAGGTAAACTTTCTATCTAACACGGCATATTTCTCATTGCCGTTGACATCGCTCATCTTTAACGTCAAAGGAAGACTGTCTTGAAACTCACGCGCGGCAGTCGAATCATTTAAAAGAAGTTTAAATGTTTTATTATTTACACTTACTTTAATCATTTTTTCACCTGAAACCTTTTTGTGTATGTGATTTTGCTGACTTAGCTGGCAAGCTGATAAAAGCACAGCCATCACAATAAACAAAATCCTTAGATATTTTTTCATTTACTGCTCGCTATATTTTCTAACTGCTTTTTTAAAACGCTCCACACCATCAATTAATATCTCAAGTGGGCAAGCATAGTTCCATCTAATAAATGCTCTTCCATTGTCACCAAAAATGTCACCGTCAGATAGGATTAAACCTGTTTTTTGACGAATAAAGGCACATAATGCTGTTGTATTTTGTGAAATAGCAGAGCAGTCAAGCCAAGCAAGATAAGTCGCCTTTGCTGGAACGATTTTGATTTCTGGAAAAGCTGTCGTCACTTGCTCAATCAAGTAAGCACGATTTTTTGCCAAGTAATCATTGAGCTCATCTAACCATTGCCCTGCTTCATTGAAAGCTGCTTCTGTTGCTTGAATGGCAAAAGAATTTGGCTCAGCCACTTCGTCCGTATTGATACCACGATTGACGCGTTTACGAAGGGCTTCATTTGGTACGGAAATCACTGATGTTTGTAATCCAGCAATATTAAAAGCTTTTGATGGCGCTAAGCAAGTCATGGTAATGTTTGCTATTTCTTCTGATACTGATGCAAACGGCGTATAATGGCTGTCAGGATGTGTCAAATCACAGTGCACTTCATCTGATAAAATAAGGACATCATGTTTCAAACAAAGCTGACCAATTTTCTCAAGCTCTGCCTTTGTCCAAACATAACCTGTCGGATTGTGAGGATTGCAAAAAATCATCAACGTCGTCTCATCTTGCGCTAGCTTATTTTCCAAATCCTCATAATCGATACTGTACTTTCCATCCTCATACAGCATGCGACTCTCTAAAACTTCACGACCGTTGTTCAAGATAGAATTGTAAAAAATGTTATAGACCGGAGTAATGAGCAAAACCTTATCACCCACTTTCGTCATCTTACGAACAATTGATGAAATAGCTGGAACAGCACCCGTACAAAACATCAACCAATCTTTTTGAAGTATGAAATCATGACGTTTTTGCCACCAAGAAATATAGGCTTCAAAGAAAGAATCTGGCACAGTATTGTAGCCAAGAGCGCCTTGCTCAATGCGCCTTTGAAGAGCAATTTTAATTTCTGGCGCCGTATCAAAATCCATATCCGCAACCCACATTGGAAGTTCATCCTCACCAACATCCCATTTATAGGAATTCACTTTACGACGATTGGCAATTTTATCAAAATGATACTTAGGCACGCGCAAGCACATCCTTTCTCAATGAAATGGTTGTTTGATTGGCATTGATTTCTGGGTCATCAAAAATAATCTCACCAATGGCATCGGCTGTGATTTTCCCAGAAATTGGATTTTTAATACTAATAATGTCAGAATGAATATCTGCCTGCAAATCCTCAACGTATTCAAATACTAAATCCGAATTAATCAGCTGGCAATTCTCCAAAGTCACGTGTTTCATATAACAAAGCCCTTGATTACTTTCAATCGTACAATTGATAAACGTGATATCTTCTGAATTCCAAGCAAGATATTCGCCTACGATTGTCGAATCACGCACAACCACATGCTTACAATTCCAAAAAGCATCTTTTGACAACATAGTACTATTTGAAATCTCAATATTTTCAGCACCGTCAAAGCAATAATTTCCTGTAATCGTCACATTATCCGCCTTGATATGCTTACTATTCATGCCAAAATAATCACCCGTTATATTAACATTAGTCAACTTAATATCCTCACATGACCAGAGACTTTCTTGAGCATTTGGCATTTGGACATTTTCCAAAACAATTGCAGAGCTACGACGAAAAGTTTTCGGAGCTTGAATAACACTATTTTTGATATTGATATCATGCGTATACCAGATTCCAGAACGTGCAGTATCTAGTAACTGAATATTTTCAGCTTTAACATGTTTTGAGTACCAAAGTGGGTACTTCCAACGGAAAATATCATTTTCCAAAACAATATGACGACTTTCCTTTAACGGTGATTCACCATTCGCGAATACTGATTGGGTAATGGTCATATTTTCTGCTTTAAAACAGGCACGTTCTCCTGTCAATAATTTTTGATTAATATCTGTCATTCTTATCCCTCCATTTTTTCAAAGTCCTTTTTTAAAACCGAAACGCCATTCAGTGTACACCTTGGAGTCCACTCAAAGTCAAGCATTAATATTTATTTTTTAATCATGTAACCATTTCATTTTACAAAGTTACTTTATCACGATATAATATACATAACAAATACTTATATAACATAGTTTATATAACTAAAAGACATAGAAAGAGGACATTATGGACATTCGTGTGCTTAATTATTTTGTCACAATTGTGCAGACCAAAAGCATTTCTAACGCTGCTAACGCTCTACACGTGACACAACCAACACTCTCACGACAAATTAAAGAATTAGAAGATGAATTAGACACGATTTTATTTCATCGAGGTAGCCGCGAAATTCAATTGACCGATGACGGGCAATACCTTTACAACCGTGCCATTGAAATTCTAGCATTGGTTGAAAAAACTGAAAATAACATTCGAAAATTAGATGGCATTGCTGGTGATATTTACATCGGAGCCGCCGAAAGCCCGTCGCTTGATATTGTTGCCCGTGCTATCAAAACACTAACCGAACAATATCCAGATATTCGTGTCCATATTCGTAGCGGTAACGCAGATGACATTCTCGAACATTTAAATAAAGGCGTTTATGACTTGGGAATTACCATTGGTAGTTACGATATTAAAAAATACAATCACCTAGCCCTTGACAATCGTGACCGCTGGGGAGCCTTGGTGCCTAAAGGGCATCCGTTGACGCTGATTGAAAAGCCAAGCCTCGCTGATGCGCTGGCTTATCCACTTATCACCTCTGCTCAAACGAGTACAGAACCTAGCGCATTGGCTGGTTTAGGCGATTATCGTATCGTTGCAACCTATAATCTGCTCTATAATGCTTCGCTTCTTGTTAAATCTGGTGTAGGAATTGCCCTTTGTCTTGGTGATATTATCAATACCTCCTATCCAGATAGTGACTTAATCTTTGTTCCTTTTGCTGAAAACAACTACGACACCCTGCAAATTCTCTGGAAAAAACAAAACACGCTATCCCCAAGTACCAAACAATTTCTCAAAATAATGCGTGAAGAACTTGAAAGGCAATAACAATTTTCAAGTACTAATTCATAAAATTTGATACTTTGTTGTTTTTTTAATAAGTTTAATCATAAAAAAGCCACCTCATATCACTGAAGTGGTTTTCTTCTTATTTCCCATCCAATCGTTCTTTGAGTTTTTCGACAAAGAGGTAGGCTGCGGGGCAGAAAAGGGTGTTTTTGATGGTTAGGTTATTAATCTGATAGATTTTTTTGCGGTCTGTGTGTGGAAACTCACGGCATGCTTTTGGTCGGACGTCGTAAATGGTACAAAGGTTGTCATCGCCTAAAAATGGACAAGGCATTGATTGAAAGACTTTGTCGCCATCTTCATCCACACGCAAATACATGTCTTCAAAAACGCCTAGTTTCATGCGAAAGACTTTTGAGATACGCGTGATGTCAGCCTCGGTAAAGAGCGGACCTAAGCTTTTACAGCAGTTAGCACATTTGGTGCAATCAATCTCATTGAAAACTTCTGTGTGAATTTCTTGAGTGATTTTATCAAGGTTTTTAGGTGCTTTTTTCTTAAGGGTTGCCAAAAATTTACGATGTTCTTTTTGTTTTTGTTGCGCTAATTCGTGATAGCGTTCAATATCAATATCTGTCATTTTCATACTTTCTAACATTGTTTTCAGTCAGAAAATATTATAGCACAAATAAAAAGAGGACTCAAAAACCTCTTTGATTATCAGCGCAGCTTTAGCAAAGCCACACGTTCTTGCTCTTTGATTTCTTCGATGAATCTATGGTACTCAGTTTCTGCAGCTCTGCTATTTTGCCCAGCACCTTGAAAATCAATAAGCAAATGGTCAAGAAATACGGGATCTGTGCCCTTTTGCCTATAAATATTTCCTTGGAAAAAATATTTGCCAGTCTTTCGGTCAATGGCAACAACTGAGGAACGCCAGCGCGCCTTTGCTTGATTATCTGGTTTCCAGCTGATTTTGAGCTGCTGCCCGTGATAATACCAGCCCATCAATTGCAGAGCTATTTGCTTGTTTTTTATCGGGTCTTTGTAAAAGCACGGCAGAGCAACGGCTTGATTATCTAAAAGAGAAAAAGGATGGAAATCCTGAATCCCTTGATAATCATCGTAAGAGATGGCATTGTCAGAATCATCTGAGTGAAAAAGCGCCGAGTGCGCATCACGAAAGGGATCATAAACATCATCTAGGTTGACTTTCTTGCCAAAGGTCAGCCAATCAATGCTTGCCTTATCGTAATACATCACGTAATCCGTCAGCAATTTTTTATCGCTTGGTACCTGCAAAATCTGAATCGTCTCACGCGCCTTAATCGGAACAGACATCATAGCATTGTAAAGCATCGATGTCGTAAACACCTTGATACGTTTTAATTCCTTGCTATAACCTTTTTCCGAGCGATTAAGGACATAAAAATCATCATCTTCTAACTTAAAGACAATGACAAATTGTAAATTTTTTCGTTTCTGGTCTATTCTAAAAATCGGTGTGGCGTATTGAGTATCTTTTTTAAAGAGTTTTAAAAACTTGCCAGCCTGCACCAATCTCGTGTGTTTCATTTGCATCATGTTTTCTAGTTTAACATGGTCAAAAGAAATTGTCACGATAAGTAGTATCAAAAAACGCCCAAGCTATTTCTTGGACGTTATTATTGGATGGATTGTTTTTTGGTTTTAGGAGTAAAAGGTTAATTAGATTTTATAGGTTGTTATAATCTTCTTCGCTTACTGCTTCTAGCCAAGTGTTTGAGGTATTTTCACCTGGGACTTCTAGCGAAATATGACTAAACCATGAGTCTTTCTTAGCACCGTGCCAGTGTTTTGTATTGGCTGGAATCACAATAACTTTACCCGGTTCAAGACTGACAGCTTTCTTACCTTCTTCTTGATACCAACCTTGACCTGCGGTACAAATCAGAATTTGACCGCCACCTTTGTCAGCCTTGTGAATATGCCAGTGATTTCTACATCCCGGCTCAAAGGTCACATTTGCTAAATGAAGTGGTGATTCCGCATCAACCAAGGGATTGAGGAAAGAATTGCCATCAAAATATTGTGCATATGCGTCGTTTGCTTGCCCTTTTCCAAAGACATTTTCTCTATCAAAAAGTTCTTTATCTGTCATCGATTTCTCCCTCACTTAATCTTCGTTCCAAACTTCTTTTGCAAGATTGAAGACAGCCCAAGCTTTTGGCCAACCTGCGTAGAAAGCTACGTGTGTGATAACAGCAGCAATCTCAGCTTTGCTAACACCATTGTTCTTAGCATTTTGTAAATGATAAACAAGAGAACTGTCGGTGATACCAGATGACATAAGAGCTACAACCGTGATGATACAACGTGTTTTAAGGTCAATATCGCTATTATTCCAGTTCTCACCAAAAAGTACGTCATCATTAAAATGTGCAAATTCTGGTGCAAATTCACCCAATTGGTCACGTCCTGCGGTTTGTTTAATTGTCATGTTGACTCCTCTTTTCTAAACGCCTAATCAGCTGTTCCTTCTTCAAAAAGACTCTCTTCTTTTTTCAAAATGTTGTTTTTATAATTCTCAATTTTATAATCTAGTCGTTCTTTGGCAGCTTGCAGTTCAGCAATACGAGAAATTAATTTTTCGCGTTGTTCTTCTAAAATTTTCATTCGTGCTTTTTCCGTGCCTTCACCTTCTTCGACCAAACTCATGTATTCAATCAAAGATTCCACGCTCATGCCAGCACTTCTAAAACAACGAATAAACTCAAGAGCAGCAATATCTTGTTCAGAAAAATCCCTAACACCAGATTTATTTCGGCGCACTCGAGGCAATAATCCAATACGCTCATAATAGCGGATAGTGTCTGCTGAAACGCCCGTTTGCTCACTGACTTTTTTGATATTCATAACTCATCTCCTCTCATCTTTCTAACACAGTATATACCTTAGAGTTAACTCCAAGTCAAGCAAATCGCACAAAAAAACTTGGGAAACCCCAAGTTTTTACTCTTATTTCTTCTTATCTAAACGTGACAAAAGACTATTGAAATCAGGTAGCGATAAATTTATCTTATCTCTGCTAAAGTTTCCCAAGCGACTGTGCCCAACAAAAGCCTGCAAGAATAACTTGGCTGACTTGGCAAGCAAGAGTTTCTTTTCCGTTCCGATAGAATAAAAGGAAGCAATGCTGGTGGCTAATTTGGTACCAAATTCTCGGTCGATTGTGACGTCATTGATGCTATGAATTCCGCTTGACATCAAGGTATCAAAGAGAGTGTCAAAAAGTATTTTCAATTCTTGACTAGACAATTCATTCATCCATTGCTTGAAAGTCTTCTCAAGATTTTGGCTTAAATCAGTTTGGCGCTCAGCTAAGATTAGCTCACCTGTTTCTTCATTAAATTGCCACGACGTAAGGGCATGCTGCATGATGCCTGAAGCATTACTCTTAACCACAATCGGCTCAATGTCGTTGTAAAGCATAATCCCAACGATTGATTCTTCTGGTCGAATCACCGTCACGCGCTCGCGAATCGCCTTATAGCCATCACTTTCAAGACCTTTTTCTTGCAAACCTGGCGCATCAAGCATATAAACTTTTTCGATTTGCTCACGAAGCAGGTCATTAACATGGGCCACAGCATAAAGGGCCAAATTTCCACCCTTAGAATGCCCGCTAACGGTCACTTTACCAGCGTATGTTTCAAGGTAGTTTTCAAGATAAGCCACAGCCGCACGATGAGCAGGAATTTCTTGAACATAAGTCAGTTTAAAATCCTCTTTCCAGCCAATCATGGTATCATCTGTCCCACGAAAAACCAGCTGATGATGGTTAATTTCAGGTAAAGTAAAGACCATAGCTGAAAACTGTCTTTCGTATTCCGCATCAACGTCATTGACATAATCAGACAAATTCAAATTGGCAAAACGTTTGGAAGCCACAACTTTCTGCAAAAGCTTAATCCGCTCTTCAGTCACTAAAAAACTATGACTAAAGGTCTTTTCTCCTGTGATATAAGGTAATAAGACCTCATGTAGATTAACGGTCTTTTTAAAATCAATTGACGCATCCAACTCTTCAAAGCAAAAATAACCAAGCTCATTTAAACACAAACTATCAGCTTCGTTAAATGCAAATTCGTCAAACGTACGACTACCATTACAGTCTAAATAATCATTAATTGTTGCCATAATTCTCCCCTAACTCTTGAATTTTACAGAGATTTGCAAAGAGTGTCAAGGAAAAGCCAGACCCCAAGACCAAATCACATCTATTTTCGCATCAAACGTTTTCGCCACTCTTCAAGTCCAACAATAACAAATGGACAAAGCACCAAATAAAGCCAATGCCAGAGACCAAGACTTGCGGTGTTAAAGAGATGATGGAAAATAGGCACGTAAACCAAAATCACAAAGATAATCAATTCAACGATTAATCCAATATTAATCAATGGATTGCCAAATAATTGCAACTTACGAATGGATTGGTCAGAAGTTCGGCTGTTCATGACCATACCGATTTGACAGAAGATAATGGCACCCAAGGTCATGGTTGTCGCTTCTTGGTACAATTGACCTGAACCTGCAAGCACCGCTAAATTACCATTATGAAGTAGATAAGTGATGAAGAACGCACCCATGGCAAGTGCTGATTCAATCAAGCCATACCATAGAAAGGCTTTAATAAGCAATTTTTTATCTAACAAACGATCTGTCAATTTACGAGGAGGTTGATTCATGACACCTGGTTCTGGAGGTTCAACTCCCAACCCAAGTGCTGGAATCATATCAGTTCCCAAATCGACGGCTAGAATTTGCATAACCGTTAATGGAAGTGGGACAAAACCTCTGGATAAGAGGAAGAATGCTGACGGTACGGCTTCTGGAGTATTTGAGTTAAAGATATAAGTCAAGAATTTCTTGATATTATGATAAACCGCACGACCTTCTTCAACCGCTTTAACGATGGATGCAAAATGGTCATCCGTCAAAATCATATCTGCCGATTCCTTGGCGACATCAGTACCCGTGAGTCCCATTGCCACACCGATATTAGCTTTTTTAAGAGCTGGCGCATCATTGACACCATCACCAGTGACAGCAACGACTTCACCCAATTCTTGAAGAGCTGATACAACTCGATATTTTTGCTCAGGTGCCACACGCGCAAAGACAATTTCGCCCTTGAGCGCTTCTTTTAAGGCTTCATCAGACATCTTTTCCAACTCTAAGCCAGTCACAACACGCGCATTGTCGCCACGGACAATACCGATTTTCTTAGCAATACTGAGCGCTGTCAAACCGTAGTCACCTGTCACCATGATAATACGAATGCTTGCGCGGTGACATTTTTCAACCGCCTCACGCACACCTTCCCGAGGAGGGTCACTCATAGCAATTAAGCCAAGAAAGACCATATTGTGTTCTAGAGTTTCTTGCGTCCATTGTTCTTCTTGAGTCAATCGGTCGCTTTCCAAAGTTCGATAAGCAAGTGCCAAAACCCGCAAACCATCCTTAGCAAAAGCATCATTGGCAGCTAAGATTCTCGCTTGAACGTCTGCAGTCATTTCATGAATACCTGTTTGGTCTTTGTAAAAATGGCAGAGCTCAACCATTTCTTTCGGAGCTCCCTTGGTGATTGACACCAAAGAACTACCATCTACTTGGCTATCAACACGATTAATGGTCGTCATGCGCTTGCGCACTGAATCAAAAGGTAATTCTTTCAAGCGTGGTCCCCAAGACTTGTTTTTTTCAAGAGTTAAACCTGCTTTTTCAGCCAAGACATTCAGGCAAGCTTCGGTTGGGTCACCAAGAACGGTGTAGGAAGCATTTTCCTCACTCGGTGGCAAGACTTGAGCATTACTGCAGAGGTGAGCAAAGCGGACGAGGTGTTCAAGCGGTTGGCTTTCGATAAGCGCAGCTTTCTTGCCGCCACTTCTGCGGATATCTCCTTCAGCAGCATAGCCTAGTCCTGTCACATCATACTGACCAGATACTTGCCAGAGGTGATTAACCGTCATGGCATTTTGAGTCAATGTCCCGGTTTTATCCGAGCAAATGACTGATGTTGCTCCCAAGGTTTCAACGGATGATAATTTCTTAACCAAGGCATTGGACTTAGCCATGCGTTGCACCGCCATTGCCAAAGAAAGAGTAACTGTCGGAAGCAATCCTTCTGGGATAAAGGCGACGATCATACCAAGTGCGAAAATAAAGGCTTTTGCAAATGGTTGGTGAACAAAAAGTGTCGCTGCGATGAAGAAAATAACACCAACCGTAATGGCAATGACTGAAATTTGTTTGGTCAAGTGGTCCAATTCTTTTTGAAGCGGGCTCTTATCATCAGCCATATTTTCTGTCAAGTGAGCGATTTGTCCAAATTGAGTTGCCATACCAGTCGCTGAGACAATCATCTTAGCCGAACCTGAGGAAACGGTCGTTCCTGCAAAGACCATATTGTCGTATTCAAGAGCTGTTTTTTGAGAGTCTGTATCAGCTTCGCTATTTTTATAAACAGGATTTGATTCACCCGTTAATGCAGACTGGTTGACCTGCAAGTCCGTCGCAAAGATAACACGACCATCTGCAGAGATACGGTCACCTTCTTCAATCAAGACAAGGTCGCCAGGCACCAACTCTTCAGCAAGTACCTTTTCTTCTTGTCCATCACGAATAACACGTGCATAAGAAGGAAGCATCTTTTTAAGAGCTTCGGTTGCTTGGCTAGCACGGTATTCTTGAACAAAACTAAAAACACCATTGACAATATTGACAAACCAAATGGCAAGACCGAGTTCCACGCTGTGAGACAAAATCGCCACAGCACCACCAACCCAAAGCAAAATCGCCATGAGACTGGTGAAATTCTTGATAAAGGTCACAATTACGGGTTCTTTTTCTGCCTCTTTTAGCCGATTTGGACCATATTGTTTTTGACGTTCCTTGACTTGTTCGTGCCTGAGCCCAGATTGTTGCGTAGCAGCGGCTTGATAAACATCCTTTGCTGCGTAAGTTTCAAGGTCAAGTTGAACAGTTTTTTCATTTGTTCTATCACTCATAACTTGTTCCTCGATTTCTAAAAACGGTTTCACGTCCTTAAAGCCATTATACTACTTTTCAAAATCATTGAGGCAAATCAAGCAAGCCTTTCACACCATTTTCAACAGAATTTCCAAGTTTGTACAAAAAATCCTAGAAAGAAAATTCTAGGATATTTTTTATTTATTCTTAAAAGCTCCAGCTTGATAGTACAATAGCAAAGAAAGAGCAATCATTACTGCTGCAAAAACAGCAATTCCTGAAAATCCTGTAAATTGTTCAAATAAGATACCACCAACAATCCCTGCAATGGTTTCACCCAAATACATCACGGCATTTGATAATGATGAAATCGTACTTCGAGCATTTTCAACAGTACTTTGCAATGTCGTCATAAATAATGGAAAAATAAATCCATTGTTCACATAAATAATAGTCAATAATACTTCTGCCATCCAAAAATGATGAACAAATAACAGCGCCACGTAAAGAATAACAAGTGTCATCAGTTCTGTTTTAAATGTCTTTTGTAAACCAAAACGTTTAACAATATGACTGCCCAAAAGTGATCCAGCAAGATTACCAGCACCAATAGCAATAATTGCTGTACTAATATTAGCTAAAGACAAACCAAAGCTATGATTAAACCAAGTCGCAATAAAAGTGATTGCTGTAAATGATCCCGTCTGAAACACAAAATAAGCTAGAAGATAAGACACGGATTTTTTATTCGTTAAAACATTTTTATAAGCTACTGTAAAGGAAATTCTGTGTCCTGTTCCAATTTCCAATTTTGGCATACAAAAATTGATAAGAAGTAATAAGACCAAAGAAGCCGCTGAAATGGTAATGAATGGTGCACGCCATGAAATTCCCGCAAGATAACCACCGAGTGGAACACCCGCCATTTGAGAAACAGATAAACCAGCAGTTGCATAACCCATCACCTGAACAATGTGTTTTTTATCAACCACCACTGGAATCGATGCCCAAACTTGAGGTGTCACAAAAGAGGCACTAATCCCAGCCAAAAAACGAAACAAAAGCATCAAAGTAAATGAATTGGCAAAGCCACACAAAAAAGTTGAAATCGTAAAGGCTAATAGACCATAGACCATCACTTTTTTTCGATCTCTTCCATCTGAAATTGGTCCTGAAACCAAAGCAAATAGAGCATAACCAATAGCATACGCACTAACCATCCAGCCAGAAATTGACGTATCAATATGATAAAGACTAGATAAAGTCGTTAACAATGGAGAAATCAAAAACGTATCTGTTCCAATGATAAACATTGTTAAAAAGAACAAGGAAGCATTTTTTTTCATTTTTTAAATCACACTTTCTATTAATTGAAAAACAAACTGATATTATCAGCATCACCCAGCAATCAAAAATTTGCAATCTCCTCTCGCTTTAGTTCAATAGTTCAAAGACTTTTGAAATATTATGTAATATATTACTACTCAAAAGAAATACTGTCAAGATTTATTTTCAGAAAATTTAAAAAACACTTAATAAATTGACAAATAAAACTTTCGATAGTACAATTTTCGTATGACTATTGAACAATATTCTAACTACAATAACGAAGACTTAATCAAAATTTTTAAAGCATTAGCTGACCCAGTTAGGTTAAATATTCTTCGTATTCTATCAAAAAGAGAAAGCGAACTTGGGTGTGGAGAAATTGGTGAATTGCTTGATATGAGCAAGTCTGCTGTCTCTTATCACTTTAAAACTCTTCGCGAAGCTGGACTTACTATCACTCGAAAAGCTGGACAAAATAAATTCGTTCGTTTAAATCATGAAACCCTTGAGAAATATTCGTTAACAAATTTGATTAATAACTTATAATTCAAAAAAAGCTGGAAGATACCTTCCAGCTTTTACTTTATTCTGTTACTTCGACAGGCACTTCTGCTAAAATTCCTTGTTTTTGAATTTCTCCCAAGAAGAAACGTGCAATTGGACCGACAATGATAAAGTTATAAGGTAAAGCAACAACAAAGTTTGTCAACCAAGTACGACCGTACAAAGCCAAGCTAACATTTGACAAGCCATGACTAAAAATCATTCCATAAAATGACATACATGTTACCATACCAAAAACCATGCAGCCTGAAATCGTAAGGATTTTTACTAATTGGTGTTTTAAACCACTTGGTAGGATTCCAAAAGCAATTTTCTTAGCAATTGGACCAACGACTAAAGTATCTAAAATGAAAGCAACGATAAACCCTGGAATGAATCCTAAAAAGACATGTTTCCAAGAAAAAGCACCAGCAACGAACAAGTTCCACATACTCATTCCAAAAACCATCATTCCACACATCAAACACGTAAATACCATTGCTTCTTTAAAATTACGAGGCATTTTATTCTCCATTCATTTCATTTTTTATCAACCCTCAACCTAGGTCGGCGTACAACAATATGTCCTCCGCTAGGATAGTGCCTGAATGGATTTTTTACTCCAACACTTCTCCAATCAACTCCAGTTTACAGTCAACAGGATTCAGTCTACCATAAAAAAATTTTCTTCGTAAGTGATTTTTGCCAAAAAATAAAAGTAAACGTTTTACACATTTACCTCTCATTTTATTAATCAATAATTTGTTCCATACGTGTTTCTAGTGGTGTCATACCTTGAAGTTCTTTGAAAACGCTTAAAAAGAAGATATAAAAAAAGACGCCAGATGCGTCTTTAAAACTTACTTCTCTCCCAATATTTTCCTTACCAATTCTTCGCAATCGACTTTGTCGTTTTTGATTTTGTCAGATTGGTTATTGCCGCTTGGGACAAAGCGAAAAACGGTGAACTGAACTTCTTCTTTAGTATCACCAATGATTCGATGTATCGAATCGTTTACCCGTAGGACATCACCGCAATTCGCCGTATAAGTCTTTATGGCATTGTCTTCCAAGACTTGAATGGTTACATTTCCTTTTGTCGGTACAATAACTTCTTCAATAGCTTGATGCTTATGCCAATCCTGAATGGTATTTGCAGGTAAAACATTTTGATGAATTTCAAATTCGGGATATAAGAAATAATTCACCTTAGTTCCATTGTCTTTTTCAACCGAAATAGCTTCTGAAAATTGCCGAATGTCAATAAATTTTGACATGATAGCCCTCCTTTGGTTTGAACAAAGTATATCACGACAATTTAGCATTTTCAACTAAAAATATATACCTAAAACACAAAAAACAACCCTTGAAAAACAGCTCTGCTATTTTCCAAAGATTGTCTAAATCTGTTATTCGCTGATGGCGTTACCTGTGTAGAGTTGGTAGTAACGGCCTTTTTGAGCGATTAATTCGTCGTGGTTACCACGTTCAATGATGCGTCCTTGTTCAAGAACCATGATACAATCAGCGTTGCGAACCGTTGATAAGCGGTGGGCAATGACAAAGGTTGTACGACCTTTCATAAGAGCGTCCATACCTTCTTGAACGTGAACTTCGGTACGTGTATCGATTGATGAGGTTGCTTCATCAAGGATCAATGCTGGTGGATTAGCCACAGCCGCACGCGCAATCGCAAGCAATTGACGTTGTCCTTGAGAAAGATTGCTTCCGTCACCCGTCAAAACAGTATCATAACCTTCAGGCAAGCGTTTAATGAAATCATGCGCATTTGCCAATTTTGCGGCATCGATACATTCGTCATCAGTCGCATTCAAATGTCCGTAACGGATGTTGTCCATAACTGTACCAGTGAAAAGGTGTGTATCTTGCAATACAATCCCTAAACTACGACGAAGATCTGCTTTTTTAATTTTACGGATATTGATACCATCGTAATGAATCTTACCTTCTTGGATATCGTAGAAACGGTTAATCAAGTTCGTAATAGTTGTTTTACCAGCACCAGTTGAGCCGACAAAGGCAATCTTTTGACCAGGTTCAGCAAAAAGATTGATGTCATGAAGCACCATCTTATCATCATTGTATCCAAAGGTAACATCTGTGAAAGTCACGCGACCTTCTTGCTTGTGATAAGTGACTGTACCATCTTCATGTGGGTGTTTCCATGCCCATGTACCAGTTGCTTCTTCAACTTCTTGAAGATTTCCATCAGCATCTTCTTTGGCATTGACCAATTCAACATAGCCTTCATCAACTTCAACTTCAGCGTCAAGCAATTTGAAGACACGGTCTGCCCCTGCCATCGCCATAACTACAGAGTTGATTTGTTGGCTGATTTGAGTGATTGGGTTAGTAAATCCACGGTTCAATGCAAGAAAAGAAACCAAAGTTCCCAAAGTCAAACCAGCATAACCATGAAGTGCCAAAGCCGCACCGAGCATGGCACAAAGAACATATGAAATGTGTCCAATGTTAGCAGATACTGGCATCAAGATATTGGCAAAAATATTGGCATTTGTAGCTGAATGACGGAGTTCTTGGTTGAGTTTACGGAAATCTTCTTTGGCACGTTCTTCGTGGTTAAAGACTTTAACGACTTTTTGACCGTCCATCATTTCTTCGATGAAACCATTAACGCGACCGAGGTCATTTTGTTGGTCATGGAAATATTTTGATGATTGCGCAGCGATTTTACGAGCTACATAAAGCAAAACAATAACCATGAAAACTGACAAGGCTGATAATGGCACATTTAGAACTAACATGCTGACAAAAGTTGTCAAAATCGAAAAGCTTGAGTTGACCACTTGCGGGATACTTTGTCCAATCAATTGACGAAGCGTATCAACGTCGTTGGTATAGATTGACATGATGTCCCCGTGAGCATGCGTATCAAAGTACTTGATTGGCAAGCTTTCCATGTGCGTAAAGAGGTCAATACGAATACGGCGCATTGTTCCTTGTCCCACATAAACCATCAAACGGTTATAAGTGTAAGTACTTGCTACCCCAATAATCCCAATAATGATTAGTTGGAAAATAGCATGCGCTAAACCAGAAAAGTCAGGATTTTTTGCAGCTAAAAGAGGTGTAACATAGCTATCAATCAAGGTTTGCATGAACAAACTAAAACGAACCATACAAAGCGCAGCAATCAAAATCAAGACGAAAACAGCCATGAAACGCCATTTATAATTCTTAATCACATAAGCCAAAACACGTTTTAGTGTGGCTTGTTTGTTCACTTCTTTTTTAGGTTGAGCCATTAGTTATTACCTCCTTCCTCATCAAAATCACCGCTACCTTGTTGTTGAACCTCATTGATTTCACGGTAGATAGCGTTTGTTTGTAGTAATTCATCGTGGCTAGCAAAGCCTGAGATTTTACCATCATCAAGCACCAAAATCTTATCAGCATGTTGCACACTTGAAATACGTTGTGCAATGATAATTTTTGTTGTTCCTGGAATTGTTTCTTCAAATGAACGACGGATATTGGCATCTGTGGCAGTATCCACGGCACTTGTTGAATCATCCAAAATCAAAACTTTTGGTTTTTTAAGCAATGCGCGAGCGATACATAGACGTTGTTTTTGACCACCAGAGACGTTGCTTCCGCCTTGTTCAATCCAAGTATTGTATTTATCAGGGAAGCGTTCGATAAATTCGTCTGCACAAGCTTGACGACAAGCTTCCATACATTCTTCATCAGTCGCATTTTCATTCCCCCAACGAAGGTTATCAAGAATAGTTCCTGAGAAAAGGACATTTTTTTGAAGCACTACGGCAACTTGGTCACGAAGAACTTCCAAATCGTATTCGCGAACATCGTGTCCACCAACTTTAACTGACCCTGCATCCACATCATAAAGACGAGAAATCAAGTTAGCAAATGATGTCTTACCTGAACCTGTGCCACCGATAACACCGATGATTTCACCAGATTTGACACTAAGGTCAATGTCAGACAACACTTCTTCTCCACCACCGTGTTTGTATGAAAAATGCACGTGGTTAAATTCAATGCTACCATCTGGAACTTCCATCAAAGGATTTTCTGGATTAACGATATCAGCTTTTTCATTCAAGACTTCAGCAATACGTTCAGCACTGGCTGTACTCATTGAGACCATAACCATAATCATTGACAACATCATTAGTGACATCATCATGGCAAAGATGTATGACATTAAGGATGTCAATTCACCTGTTGTCAAACTACCATCAACGATAAACTGTGCCCCAAACCATGACAAGCAAATAATACATGTAAAGATGATAAACATCATGACTGGCACGTTGAAAATGATGATTTTTTCAGCTTTAACAAATAAACGGTAAATATTTTCAGCAGCCTTAGTGAATTTTTTATTTTCATATTTTTCACGAACAAATGCTTTCACCACTCGAATGGCAGAAATATTTTCCTGAACGCTGGCATTCAAATCATCGTATTTACGGAAAACGTAATTGAAAGTTGTCATAGCCTTACGCATGATAAATAGAAGAGATGCTCCCAAAATCAAGACAGCCGCAAGGAAAATCAAACTCAAGCGGCGATCCACCACAAAACACATAATCATACTAACAACGATTGTCAGCGGTGCACGCACAACAATACGAATGATCATTTGATAAGCATTCTGTACATTTGTAACGTCTGTTGTCATACGAGTGACAAGACCAGCTGTACTGTATTTATCAATATTTGAAAAGGCAAAGGTTTGAATATTTTCATACATTCCTTCACGCAAATTAGCGGCAAATCCTGCTGAGGCTTGCGCAGCGAATTTACCAGCCAAGAAACCAGTTGTTAAACCACATGTGGCAAGAACCAACATCAAGATTCCATACTTCATGGCAACAGCCAAGTTCCCTGCTTGTACCCCTTGGTCAATTAACTTAGCAATGACAAAAGGGACTGACATATCGAAGAAAACCTCTAAAGCTGCACACAAAGGAGCAAGTAAAGATGGTGTCTTATACTCCTTGACTTGAGCTAAAAGAGTTTTAATCATTCTCGTCACCTCTTTCTACAACATTATAATAAGCTCGTTCGAGCAATGAATGAAATGTTTCTTGATCTTTATCAAAAAAGCCTCTAATGATATCGTCTTCAGACTCTTCCAAGTGACCACAAACCAGCATAATCAAGTCCATGCCCTTATCAGAAATACGCACTTTCTTGATACGCTTGTCTTTTTCATCCTGACCTGTAATAACTAATTCCTTTTGTTCCAAACGCGAGATAATCCCAGCCATGGTTGGTTGCGACACTTCAAATTCTCTCTCTAATTCCTTATAAGTACAACAATCCTTGTCATCTTTTAAATACAACAATACCCAAGATTGCATAATGGTGATATTATAAGGCTTCAAGAAATTATTCATATTTTGTTCCAAACGATGTGCGATTCGCTTAACAAGCCAACCGTATGGAGCATTTTTAGGATTCATAGTTACCTCCGACAATAAAAAAGCAAGGTCTTAAAATATGCCAGAATTGATTGACATCTCTTAAGATTTGCTAAACATTCCATTTTATTCCATTAATTATTATAAAACTTTGAGTTGAAAAGTCAATAGCCTGCTATTGATTTTTTAAAATCAAAAAAAGCCTGTTTTGATTCAAAACAGACTATCTTACATTTATCCCTCAACTTTTTCGCTGAGTTCTTCCCATTCTAACATGAGGGTTTCTTGTTGTTCAGTTAATTCATCAAGTTCTTTTTGAAGATCAACAAGTTCTGTTGCGTCATTTGTAGCCAACATGGCTTGATTGATTTCTTCTTCACGCGCTTCAATCTCTTCTAATTGATTTTCAATTTCAGTGATGCGACGTGTGAGTTTGCGAAGTTCTTTTTGATTGGCTTTTTGCGCTTGATAATCATTAGCTGGCGCTTTTTCAACGACTACAGTTGTTTTTTCTTGCGCTTCTTCTTCCTTCATGCGAGCCAATTCTTCCAGCTCTGCTTTTTTCTCAAGGTAATAATCATAATCACCTAGATAAAGTGTTGAACCTTCTTCAGAGATTTCAAGCACTTTCGTTGCCACACGGTTAATGAAATAACGGTCGTGACTGACAAATAAAAGTGTCCCGTCAAAATCAATCAAAGCATCTTCCAAAACTTCCTTACTGTCGATATCCAAGTGGTTGGTTGGTTCGTCAAGGATAAGGAAGTTATTATTTTGCATTGATAATTTGGCAAGCAAAAGACGAGCTCGTTCGCCACCTGAAAGCATGCTGACAGATTTTTTAACGTCATCACCTGAGAAAAGGAAGGCTCCTAGACGATTTCTGATTTCTACTTCAGGTGTAGTTGAGAAATCATTCCACAACTCATCAAGAACGGTATTGGTACGTGTCAAATTTGATTGTGTTTGGTCATAGTAACCAACCTCGACATTAGCACCGTAAGTTGATGTTCCTTTGATAAATGGAATTTGTCCAACGATAGATTTAATCAAAGTTGATTTTCCAATACCATTTGGTCCAACGATGGCAATGGCATCAAATTTCTTAACATCAATGTTAATCGGTTCAGATAAGATTTGGTCGTCATAGCCGATTGCTGCATCTGCCACTGTCAAGACGACGTTTCCTGATACCTTATCAGCGTGGAAAGTCATGTTAGCTGATTTTTGTCCAGCTGATGGCTTGTCCAAGCGCTCCATTTTTTCTAGTTGTTTGCGGCGGGCTTGGGCACGTTTTGTCGTTGATGCACGAACAAGGTTGCGTTGCACAAAGTCTTCCAACTTAGCAATTTCTTTAGCTTGTTTTTCGTAATTTTTAGCTTCAAGAGCTAATTTCTCAGCCTTCAAGTCCATGAATTTTGAGTAATTACCGACGTAACGATCAAGCGAATGTTTTGTCAAATCAAGCGTCACTGTAGCAACTTTATCAAGGAAGTAACGGTCGTGACTGACAATAATCAAAGCGCCTTGATAGTTGACCAAGTAATTTTCAAGCCAAGCAATGGTTTCAATGTCCAAGTGGTTGGTTGGTTCGTCAAGAACAAGCAATTCAGGCTTTTCAAGCAACATTTTAGCAAGAGCCAAGCGCGTATTTTGCCCACCAGACAACTCAGAAATTTTCATTTGCCACATAGACTCATCAAATTTGAACCCATTCAAAATGGCTTTGATTTCTGCTTCGTAAGTGAATCCACCTTTAACACGAAATTCTTCTGATAAACGGTCGTAATCCGACATCAATTTATCAAAAGCATCGCCTGTTAGCTCTGCCATTTGCATTTCCATCTTGCGAAGACGTGATTCCATGCTACGCACGTCATCAAAGACATGCAACATTTCATCAAAAATGGTATTTTCTGACTCAAAACGGCTATCTTGTGCCAAATATGACAAGCTCAAATCACGTTTTGTGTTAATTTCACCTGATGTTGGTGCTTCTTCCCCAACTAAAATTTTTAACAACGTTGACTTACCAGCACCATTTCGCCCAACAAGCGCAATACGGTCCTTTTCATCAACTTGAATATTAATATTATCAAATAATACATCGCCCGAAAAAGAGCGTTCAATTTTGTTTCCTTGTAAAATAATCATAGTTATATTTTAACAAATCCTCACCCGTTAAACTAGGAGAATGTTAAAAAATCTGCCAAATTCAGCAGATTTTTATTTACTCAATATCTCCATTTTCAATTAAATCATACGCTAATAATAATTTTCGCTGAGCAGATAACTCTGGTGCAGAATTATTATAATTTTCACGTATCACTGGCAAAATATCTTTTTTTATATAGCTTAATATTTCTTCTGGTGAAAAATTCTTTATGTTATAACAAATTATTTCTAATATGCTAGTTTTATAAAGTTGTAACGAAAGTATTTTATCTAGTGAATCATATTCTCTTTGATTACTCTTATTAACAGTTTTAATAAGCTTATCTAAAGTTCCCATATTATTTATTCTTGTTTCTATTTTTTGTTTTTCTTTACGTCTTAAAAATCTACATTCTTTGTAATTAATATTTTTCAAATATTTGACAAAAGGGAATCTTGCGTTAGAAGTTTCATTTGCAATAAATTTAAGTGCGACTTCTGGTAAAAAACTTGTTTTGTCAAAATAATCTTCTACATAGTCAACAAAACCTGGATTTACAAATATATTCTTTTTATCTCCTAAAGCAACTACCAAGTGCTTATTTTGTACATCCTCCGGCATAGTCTCTAAATCCCGAGGAGCGACTAGAACACTACTTAACTTTCCATTTGCTCCTGCCGTAACTATAATATTCTTTATTTTAGATTCAAATAGACTGACTTCATAAGGAGATAACCCTTGATCAATTTTTATAATTTCTCGGTACAATTCTGAATAGTTATCAGTTTTTATAATAGAATGCGAAATATTGATTGAAGGATTATTCACTATTTGTTCAGTAAATTCATTTTGCCCTTCTTGATAATCTACAACTGTTATCCTATTACTGGTTTTTCTTAAATCATCATTTGGCAACTGTGAAGAAAAATCAGATAGTAATTTTTGAATGTTTCGATCTGTTAAAGAATAGCCTAAAAAAATAATAGGAGAATTAATTAAATTAGCTAAAATTTTGGCACTAATTAAGATAGAATTTTTATCATATTTCCTATAATCTTCCTCTGTGATAATAATACTGTTAGGATCGTTTACATCTCCATGTATTTTAAATAATTCAGACCAATTACGAGTTTCGTCAAAAAAGCCTTTTTGTCCAACATAAACTGTCGGCTTTTTATTTATGGAATATAACAAATCTTCTGTAAGTGTATCATAATTAGTTGTAATTATCACTTTTGCTTTTGATAAAAATTTAGTGTATAAATCAATTTCCTCTCGCATTTCGTCTTTTATCACAGGATTTTTAAATCTTTCAGCAAGCGAAAAATTAAAAGGAGAAATCGAATTGTGAAAAGCAGTACTTTGATCAAGACCATCTATTTTAATAACACCATCAAAAAATAGATCATCATATTTCTGCTTAATATATGAAGCAGTTTTCGTATTAACGGCAAAATCCTTTTCATTATCAGATACAGAATCTTCTAACTCTTTTTTTAGCTCTCTCATATAACTAAAAATTGATTTTTCTTCTCCTAATAGTTTCCAATATTCTTCTAAAAGATCTAACCAAGTTGGAAAATCTTTCAAATACCTTTTAGACATCCCAGAACCAATAAAAACGATTGGATAGCTATTGTTATCAATAATATCTTTTAACAAATTAGTATCTCCTTTAACTTTTCTATCTGTCATTTTCAATAAATTAGTATAATCACGATAAAGCTAATTAATATAGCATGTTTATTGTATTATAAATACTCCATAGAAAAAAATCAACTTTATTTTTTCTTTTTGATAAGATTTCAACACCTGGTAATTTTAAAAAATCTGCCCAAAGAACAGATTTTCGTATGTGTATGCGTTATTGATTATAAATCGATTGCACTTTTTGGATATCAACCGTTTGAATGCCGTAGTATGATCCTGAAGACTGCATGACAGATTCTTCATTATCATCGTGGTCAAGCCCAATCGCGTGTCCCAATTCGTGCTCTGCTGTGTAAACAATTCGATTGTGCGTATAACCATAATCATTATCAAGCAAGTAATAGGTATTTAACTTGACGTCCACATGCGTAATCTGATTAGTCAGCGCATTGGTTTCTGTCTCAGCAAGCCCTGCTGCCTTAGAGCTGGCATCAGAATACTCTGTCGCCACAATATTAGCAGAACTTTCATCATTCACAAGCGTAAAAGTAAAAGCCCCCGTTGCATTCCAAGCATTGATGGCTTCTTCATAAGCATTTACCAAAGTTTTATTGGTCGTTTTAATATAAACTGTCGCTGAATTACTTGACCAACGTGCTCCAGAATAATGCGTGAAATCATCAGTCGATAAATCCTTTAAATTTTTAGCAATATCATCTTTATTATCCTGAAAATATGCTGTCACACTATTAGCAGCATCTAAAATGGAATTTGCTAACTGTGAGCTACTATTATTGGCATAATAAAGCAGACCAAAACACACAATCGCAATCAAAATGATTGTCTTAATAATAGCCCAGAAAAAATTCCAGATAATATTAATAATGAGGCTTGGAATGAAAAAGATAATCTTAAATAGTGTTCTCATACGTACCCTTTCTTTCTAGAATTCTAAGCATTAACAAATTACCTCGGGCTTTAGTATAACAAGCCCAGCTTAAAAAAACAAGAAAAAATAAACATTTCGGTACACAACAAAAAAGAAGCTAGTTTATTTACTAGCTTCAAATTATTCTTATCTCACTTCCATAACGACTGGTAAAATCGCTGGGCGGCGTTTGGTTTGGTCAAAGAGGAATTTAGCCACTTCATCGCGGACAGCTCCTTTTAATTCACCCCAGTCAAAACTATCTTGTTCCAAGTAGTTTTCAACGGTTTGGTTAACCAATTCAGCTGATTCACGAAGGATATCACGACTCTTCTTAACGTAAACAAATCCGCGTGTGTGAATTTTTGCTTTTGATACAATTTTCTTTTCGCGTTTATTAACAGTCAAGGCAACGATGAAGATACCATCTTCTGACAAGACTTTACGGTCACGAAGAACGATGTTTCCAACATCACCGATAGCATTACCATCAATCATGACATCGCCTGCTGGTACGCTACCTTCATGGTTGAAACCATTTTTACCAAGAACCATGACATCACCACGTTTGACGATGTAGATGTTTTCAGGATACATACCAACTTCTTGTGCCAATTCAGCGTGAGCTGCCAAATTACGGTACTCACCTTGAACTGGGAAAAGGTATTTCGGTTGAAGAAGGTTAAGCATCAACTGCAAATCACGTCCATTGGCATGACCTGAGACATTAAGTGTCTTCGTAATAAGGTTAACCGTACCACCAGCTTTGTAAATAAGGTTTTCAACACGCGCAACCGCTGCTTCTTTTGAAAGACTTGGTGTTGTAACGATGTAAACCAAATCACCATCTTTAATTTGAACATAACGGTGACGACCAAGTGCCATTTTATGTAGACCATTGATTGGTTCACCCATACGACCAGCTTCAAGAATAATTAATTCATGGTCTTCGTATTTGTGCATGTCTTTTGGCTTGATGATTAATTTTTCATCAACTAAACGAAGACGTTTCATACGAATAGCTGTGCGGACAATGTTTTCAGCGTCAAAACCAGTCAAGACCACACGACGACCGTATTCAGCAGCTGAGTCAAAGACTTGTTGGATACGCACTAGGTTTGAGGCTACCGCAGCAATGATAACGCGACCTTCAGCATCAGCAATAGCGCTATCCATTTCAGCAGCAACTTCTGCTTCACTAGCTGTCATCACGTGGCTTGTAGCATTTGCAGAATCAGAAAGAAGGGCAAGTACTCCTTCACGTCCAATTTCAGTCAAACGTCCCAAGTCAGTGCGGTAATATTTACGCGCAGCTTGGTCAAACTTAAAGTCACCTGTGTAGACGATGTTTCCTTCATCGGTACCAACTACAATCCCTAAACTTTCAGGAACTGAGTGAGTTGTTTTGAAGAATGAAATTGTAGCATCTGCAAATTCAATTTCTGTTTCAGCATCAATAACATGGAAGTTATTGAATTTTTTAACGTTATTGTTTTTCTTAACGAAAAGCTTAGCTAATTCGATAGTCAGTGGTGACCCGAATACTGGTGCTTTGAATTCTTGCAAAATATAAGGCAAAGCTCCAATAGCATCGGCGTGCCCGTGTGTCAAGAAAATCCCTTGCACACGTTTTTTGTTTTCAATTAGATAATCAAGGTTTGGAATGACTTCATCCACACCAAGTTGCTCATTTTCAGGATACTTCAGTCCAGCATCCAAAACGAAAATTGAGTCATTAACTTCTACCACATAGAGGTTTTTCGCATTTTCACGAACCCCACCTAGGGCAATAATTTTAATATCGCTCATGACGATGTTTTCTCCTCTTTTTTATTTTTTTTATACGTGCAAATTAATTGCTTATGAATTTTACTAACGGTCCTTGCCTCCAAAAAGGTTAGCAAGTCGAATTACAGCAATTTAATTGTAACATATTTTCAGAAGATTTTCTTCTTTATGATTTGGAAAAGTCACTCAAGGCACAAAAAAACGCCCGAGGGCGTTTCATTTTATTCAAATAATTGATAGTAATCAGCGATTGCCATTTGGGCTTTTTCATCTTGGTTGAGGTCTTTGATGATTTTTCCGTCTTTCATGACAATCAAGCGATTTCCGTATTTCAGAGCATCTTCCATGTGGTGGGTAATCATAAGCGCCGTTAACTGATCTCCTGTTACAAATTCATCTGTCAAGTTCATCAAAGACACGCTTGTTTTGGGATCAAGTGCTGCTGTGTGTTCATCGAGTAATAACAACTCTGGACGTTTCAGCGTAGCCATCAAAAGGCTGAGCGCTTGACGTTGACCACCTGACAAAAGACCAGTTGGTGTGTCCAAATGTTTTTCAAGTCCATTACCAGTTCGTGCCACCAATTTCTTAAATTCATCTGTAAAACTGTGAATTTTTCGTGGCAAGAGGCCACGCTTTTCACCACGGTATTTGGCAATCAAAAGATTTTCTGCCACCGTCATACGCGGTGCTGTCCCCATTTTTGGATCTTGGAAGACACGCGCAAGGTAATTAGCACGTTTTTCAGCAGGCAGATGCGTCACATCTTTTCCAAGGATTGAAATGCTTCCGCTAGTTAACATCAAAGTCCCAGCAATCACATTGAAAAGAGTTGATTTACCAGCACCATTTCCACCTAAAATCGTTAAAAAGTCGTGTTCATAAATGGTCAAATTCACATCGTCAAGGATTGTTTTGACCTCATCAAGACCATTATTAACTTGAACGGTTGCATTTTTTAATTCGACAATTTTTTTCATCGTGATAAGGTCACTCCTTTAAAGAATTTATTTTTAAGAACAGGAACCATGAGACAGATTGCTAGGACTAAGGCGCTGAACAATTTGAGATAGTTTGTATTGAAACCAAGTGCAATCACACCTGTGATTAAGAATTGATACAAGATTGAACCAACCACAATAGCAATCAAACGTTCAAGTAGGGTTAAGCCTGTTGAATAAAGAACTTCACCGATAATAATACTTGCAAGCCCAATAACAATGACACCAATCCCTTTTGACACATCAGCGTAGCCATCTTGTTGACTAACAAGCGCACCAGACAAAGCAATCAGACCATTTGAAATCGTAAGCCCCATCACTTCCATACGGTCAGTGTTAATCCCAAAACTTTTAGCCATATCTCGGTTATCACCAGTTGCGATATAAGCTTGACCAAGACGTGTGTAAAGGAAGAAAATCAGCGCTGAAATGACGATTACCACTGCCAAAAGACCGATTACCAAAAGATTTGTACTATCAGCAAATGGAAGCAAGGCTTGCAAAGGTTTGATATTTAGCAAACCAAGATTAGCACGCTTCATAACCATAAGCATAACGGAGTTACATGAGGTCATTACCAAAATCCCTGCTAAGAGCGTTGGAATTTTTCCTTTAGTATAAAGAAGACCAGTAACAAGACCAGCTAAACAACCCGCAAGCATACCTGCCAAAGTAGCTAACAAAGGGTGTGTCCCGTGATTCATCAAAGTAACAGCCACTGCTCCACCAAGAGGGAAAGACCCTTCAGTCGTCATATCTGGAAAATTAAGAATTCGGAAAGTCAGGTAAATTCCTAAACCAAGAATCCCCCACAAAAGTCCTTGTGAAACTGACGAAATAATCATATGATGTTTTCTCCTTCTCTCCTAATTTTCATCTGCTTTGACAGCTACAGTTGCTTTTGACAACATGCTATCTGGAATCGTAATGCCAAGTTCTTGGGCTTCTTTCAAGTTAAGGGTTGGGGTACCAGTATTAACGATGTTAACTGGGACGTCTGATACTTTTTTACCAGCAAGTAATTTAACAGCAATTTTTGCTGTTTCAACCCCTAAATCATATTGACTTTGAGCGACTGAAGCGATGCTTCCTTGTTCAACCATGGTGTCCACACATGAATAAACTGGAATCTTAGCAGCGTTTGCTGAGTTGACAACAGTTGAAAAAGCTGAAGCAATGGTATTATCTTGTGGGACAAAAACAGCATCGACTTTACCAGTCATGACAGACATGGTTGTTTTAATTTCATTGGTTGATGGGACAGCGTACTCGATTACATTGATACCAGCTGCTTTAGCGTATTTTTTAAATTCAGCCACTTGAGATACGGAATTATCTTCGCTACTAGCATACAAAACTCCGATTGTTTTAGCGTTTGGTGTAATTTCTTGAATCATCTCAACCGTTTGTTTAATCGGCACTTGGTTAGAAACTCCTGTTACGTTTCCTTCCGGTTTTTTCAAATTCTTAACCAATTTTGCTCCGACTGGGTCTGAAATAGCTCCCATCACAACTGGAATGTCTTTGGTTGCTGAGGCTAGACCTTGGGCAGCTGGTGTTGCAATACCAATGACCACATCATTTTTAGCATGAACCAATTGTTTACTCATGGTTTGGATTTTACTTTGGTCACCTTCGGCATTTAAAACGGTAATCTTCGCATTTGCTTTGTCATAACCGGCATCAGCTAAGCCATCTTCAATCCCTCTTTCAATCTCATCAAGAGCATCGTGGGTAACATATTGTAGAATACCGATTTTAATATCTCCATTTTTGGCTGACTCATTTTTTGTCTGGTCATAAATCATTGAACCAGCTACTAAAATGACAAGGGCAATAAGTGTTCCAATAAGTGCTTTATTTTTCATATTTTTCTCCGTTGAACAATCTAAATTATTTAATACCTTATTTTCAATTTGATGAGTCAACTAAAAAGAAAAGCGTCTAGTAATTGCTTACTACACGCTTTTTTATCTTTTAACTAAGATTAGCGCATAGATACTTTTTAGAAGTACTCCAAAAGTCGTATCTATGCAACAACATAAACACAACTTTTACATACGCCAACTTTGCCAACTTGTAAGAGTTTGTGTCATGTTCATATCTTAGCTTCCTCCTGTGTTTTTTAATAATTATAACCTAAATTCTGAAAATTTCAAGTTCTTTTCGAAATTTTCTTATTTTTATTCAAAACACTTATTTGCCATGCTCAAACTTTAGCTTAAATGCTTGATAAAACTTCTAATAACCTTTGGAAGAGTGTGATAAGAATAAGGTTTGTAGAGTCTTTCTTTCCAAGTATGAGCTCCAATACCGTAAACGCCCAAGTCAAGAGCTGGAATGTCAAGCTTTCTGATGGTATCAACTGGCAATGGATAAATTGCATCCATCAGAGGAAAATTCGCTTTTAGTTTTTCAATGTCTTCTGGACTTTCTCGTATCGCAAGATAGCTAGAATCACTTAAAAATGGGAAAAATCGTCGTTTCACAAAATGTTCTTCAGGAAATTCTGCCATCATTTTTTCAAGCGCTTGGTCAACATCGCTGCCTTTATCAGTATAATTGTGGGGACAAAACGGCGGTGCTAAAAAGACAATCACTTTTGCTTCATCAGACTGTGTTTTTTCCTCAAGGTAATCAATTAAATCAAAACCAACTTCTCGTTTGTCAAAATCTCCGATAGTTTCAAAGAACTCCCTAATCAAGGCTTGACTATCAAAACCTTTTTTCTCCAAAACATCTAGATACTGCGAAAAAGTCATCACAGTAATATCATGCGAAATCTGGCTATGAATATGACTTCTTTCCGAATAAATCTTAAATCGTTCTTTATAATGTCTTGAAACCTCATGAACAGCCTCACGACTAGCTTCCATTAAGGTGTGCAAAATGGTATCTGCACTTTTTTCATATAAGAAAGTATTGAAGTAAAGATTAGCACGCTTGTTTGTTTGGACATTATAAAAATCCTTGCAATCTCGTTGTAAAAGCACAGAACTTGGCAATATATCTTCATTGTCAATTTTTTCAACTAAATCAAGGTTGGTATTGATTTTAAGATTAATCGCACTAGAAATCATTGTGGCATCAATGCCCATCAAACAACTGCCAACATGCGTTTCTCTCCCTTTGATGTAAAAACATGTCAGCATTTTTCCAGCTGCGCCCGTGTAGATATATTTCTTATCATCACCGTCATATGATGGCGAAATAAAATCTGTATTGATAGCCACTTTAAAATCATAGCCAGCTTTACGCAAACGTAACAGTTCACTTGAGGCTTGAATAGCACCCGTATGGTCATTTTCCTCAACACAATTGGTCATCACAAGTAAATTACAGGGAAGTTCATCCATGTGTTCCATGTAATACAAAAGTGTTGCAATATTGACCGCATCACCTGATTTCATATCAAGAATACCTCGTCCAAAGAGCCAATCACCTGATTTGGCATGCTCTTGAACGACAGGGTCATCGTCATAATCTTTAAAAAAATCTAGCAGAGCATCTGGATTATTTGCGATTGTCTTTAGTGGACCATAATCCTCTATGCCTACGGTGTCCATATGCGAGTGTAAAATGACAGTCTTAGTTGTTCCTGATTTTTTGAGCAGTGCAAAATTATTTTTTCGTTTCAAGGAGTCGTTTTCTAAAACCTGCTGCCAGAGGTCTTCTGGGTGAGCTTTAAAATACGGTGCTGACTGCAATAAGTCATAAATGGCATCTGCCAGCTTGACCTCTCCTGCTGTACCATTTACCGAAAGAATGGACACCAAATATTTAGCAATTGCTTCGATGCGCTCTGGCAAACTGTAGGCTTCAATCGTTTCAAATTTCATGATGATACTCCTTTAAAATGGCAACTGCATTTTTAACCGTTTGAACTTGCAAGGTATTTAGACTTTCTTGACTGTAAAAGGCTGAATGCGGCGTTAGAATAACATTCTCGCGTCCAAGCAAAGGATTGTTAAGCAGATCTGGATTTTCACTTTCTAAAACATCCAAGCCAGCACCAATCACTTTGCCCTCATCAAGTGCTTCTACCAAGGCTGCTTCGTCAACCAGACTACCACGCGCCACATTGATAAACATTACTGGTTTCTTCAATTTCTTAAAGAAATCACGATTAAAGAAATGCTCATTTGCCGAATTAGCAAATAAATGCAAGCTAATCACATCAGCTTCTGCTTGGATAGTCTCAACCGAGACCAATTTGACCCCAATTTCTTCTGCCACTTCTTCTGGCAAAAAAGGATCGTAGGCAATCACTGACATGCCAAAACTTTTCGCACGTTTTGCCACTGCTTGACCAATTCGACCAAGCCCAAAAATCGCCAAAGTTTGCGAGGACAAACGCTTCACTTCACCAGCTTTTTGATAACTCCAAAAACCAGCTTCAATGTATTTACGATGAATAAAGAGTTTTTGATTTAGTGCTAGTAATAGAGCAATCGTGTGGTTGGCAACGTCTTCTGTCGAATAAGCTCCTAAATTTCGAATAGCAATGCCTAACTTATCAGCATACTCACAGTCAATGGTATTTGTTCCCGTAGCATTAACCGCAATACCCTTCAAATCTGGAAATTTTGCCAGAATATTTTCCTTCAAGGGAAGAAAGGCTGTCAAAAGAACATCCACACCAGACATTCGCTCGATGAACTCATCCTCATTGATATAAGGGTAAACAGAAATTTCGCTATCGGCAGGTAAAAGTTCCTTTAAAAGGTTAACTTCGATACTCAAATCACGCTCCGCCAAAACATTTGGATAATCAGAAATTAACACTTTTAACATGATCTTTCTCCTTTAAAATAGCATCTACCTCACTTACTAGACGGTGCATTTCTTGCTTGGTTCCAATTGTGATACGAACATAATCTTTGACTTCTGCTATGTCATAACGACGAACCAAAATATGACGCTCACGCAATTTCTCATACAATTCCTCTCCTGAAATCAGGTGTGAAGAGGCATAGACAAAGTTTGTCTTACTGTTTAAAACCTTGAAACCTAAGATTCGCAAAGCTGATGTCAAGAAATCACGATTTTCGATAATTTCCTTAACATGTCTTTCAAAATGAAATTCATCTTCAAGACTTGCTAGAGCAACTTCTTCTTGTAGCAAACTCACATTGAATGGATTAACCGTCATTTTTAAATCTTCCATATCTTTGATAAGTTCTTTACAAGCAACCGCGTAACCAATACGACCGCCGGCTAATTGACGCGATTTGGAAAAAGTACGAACCACAATGAGATTTGAAAATTCTTCAACCAAGGAAATCGCTGATTGTGAAGCTCCACCAAAATCAATATAAGCTTCATCAACAATCACCAATCGTTCAAGATTCGAGGCAAGCAACTTCTTGATAGCTGACAAAGGTTTCAAAAATCCTGTTGGGGCATCTGGATTCACCACTATAACGGCGTGGGGAAGTTTTTCATAATCTGATAAATCAACGCGTAAATCTTTTGTCAAAGGCACTTCCAACGCATCATACCCAAAGGTGTCAGCATAGCCTTTATAAAAAGGATAAGTCACTTTCGGAAAAGCAAGTTTATCGCCTCGTTCAAAAAATGTTCTAAAGATTAAATCTAAAACATCATCTGCTCCTGTTCCAACAATGACGTTTGTTTTATCCAAAGAATGCAAATCAGCCAATTTTTGACGTAATTTATGCTGACAAGGATCGTTGTAATAATTTAAATTCTGAGCATTTTTCAAAACCTCTAAAACACGAGGGCTAGGCTCTTGTGAACTTTCATTGGCATTTAATTTAAGGTAATCATCTCCAAGTTGTTCACCAGGTTTGTAAGCGACAATAGTTTCAAATGATTTAGCTAAAAATGTTGACATAACAAACTTTCTAAATTGTTTTTTACGTGGCAATCCACATCTACAAATGATAATTAAAAGTGATTAATAACGTTCAAGCGGGAAAGTCATGCAATGCACGCCACCACCTGCTTTCAATAACTCCGTCATATCGACCTCTATGACTTCCATGCCTTCACTGCGAAGTGCTTCGTTAATAAAAATATTTTGTTTTAAACTCATTACACGATTATCTCCCAAAGCTTCAACGTTATAACCATGTTTAAAAATCATGTCTTGCGTTCCAGAAATAATCTTAATGCCTTTTTCCTTGACCAAGGTAACAAAATCTTCTGGCAATCCAGCTTCATAAGCAATAGCAAGTTTCGGTGCCACTAAGTTAAAGCACATATCCAGATGAAGATAGTCTGGATTTGCCTTAACAGCATAGACCTTGTAACCATATGGTTCTAATTGCTTACGAATTTCATCAACACCTGTGAGATTGGTGCGATCAATCACCCCAATCGCTAATGTCTTCTCATCAATAAATGCAAAATCACCCCCTTCAAAGTAACCTTCAGTAACTTCAGCAATTTTTGGAATGCCAAGCCCCGCCATAATGTCTTCGTAATGACGACGTTCCTCAAAACGAATAGGCTTTTTAAAACGCCCTAAGATATATCCTTCCTTAACATCACCTCCAAAATCTCTAGCAAAAACTGCATTTGGCATTTTTTTACCAGAAGTGACCTGGACCACTTCCACGCCATTATCCTGGTAAGCTTTGACCACAGCGCCGTACTCTTGCATCATTTTGTCGTGGTCCAAAGGTTCAGTGTACTGCTCTGAAATCACATTAATCGGTGCCGCACTTACCAGAAAATCTGGTCGGCACATTAACACTTTTCGTAAACGGCTGGTTCCATCAATTACTGCCATAAGAATCTCCTCCTACTCATTTTCTCCCGTATTTTTTTGCGCTAAAGCACTATAGGTTTTCATCCATTTATCAAAGCTACCATCTTTTTTATCTTGCTCAATCAATTTATCCACGTAAGCCTTGAGCGATTGATTGCCTTTAGTTAAGGCCATAGCCGTCTCAGTTGTCCCTGGTAAATCAATATCAGCATAAGTCAATTCACTGTTACTTGCGATATATTGGTCAGCTACCGTATCATCTGCAACCACAGCATCCACTTTACCTTGTGCTAAATTCAAAAACGCATCTGGCAAACTTGATAAGGCAACTATCTGCTTAGGTTTGATGTCCTCTTTGACCACATCTTCTTGCGTTGTTGATTTTTGTACTGCAATCGAACTTTGTGATAAATCAGCAATCGCAGTGTACTGAGGAGCTGAATCTTTACGAACAACAACTTTATTGATTTGCTTAACGTAGTTTTGTGTGAAATCGACCGACTTTTCACGTTCTTTTGTTTTTGTCATCCCGGCAATGGCGATATCAGCATTTCCTGACGTGATAGTTCCTAGAATCGAATCAAAATTCATATTTTTAACCACTAATTTCACCTGCAATTTATTTGCTAATTGCTTGGCAAAAGCTAAGTCAACTCCAACAGCTTTCTTGTGACCTGATGACAAATCGTAAAACTCATAAGGAGCGTAGCCAATGTTAGTTGCAACAACCAGCTGTCCAGAATTCTGAATCTTCTCGATGCTTCCAGCAACCGTGTTTGTTTCCCTATGATTAAGAGCAAAAGCACCAAATATCATTACCATAAAAGCTGCTGTCACAAGCAAACTCTTCCAACTAGCTTTAATAGTTTGCACCAGCTCATCCCATTTATCACGCAAAGTTAATTCGTCTGCACTGCGATTCATCTTTCTTTCATAATGTGCAACGATACGTGTGGTTGAAAAAGTAAAAACCAAATAAACAATCCCAACAGCAATCACCGCTTGAAAAGGTTTATAAGAAATCCCCTGAATAGTGCTTGCTGTAAACATCAAATCAGCAACCCCAATTACCGATGCTTGCGAACTTGACTTAATGTTATTCGCAAATTCATTTCCCAAAGTTGGCAAAATATTTTTAAACGCCTGCGGGATAATCACATACCGATAAGCTTGAAATTTATTAAAGCCAATACTTCTAGCCCCTTCAAATTGTCCTGAATCTACCGCTTGAATCCCAGACCGATAAATCTCAGCAACAAAGACCGATTCCCCAACCGTTAAACCCGTTAAGGCTGCAATCAAACGGTCTAAATCAACACCAAAAAGCGTACTTTTAGGAATATTTAGCCCCAGCATGGGCAAACCATAAAAGAAGAGTGACAAAATGACTAGCATCGGCAAACCACGAATCACTTCAATGTAAAGTTTTGTCAATCCACTAATCAAAAGATTGTCACTCATCCTAGCTGCGGTGACAACACCCCCTAAAATCAGGGCTAAAACCATGGAAACCACCGACAAAAAGACTGTCATCAGGGCACCATCTAAAATAAATCCACCATAACTTTCCAGAAACCCACCAAACATAACTCTCTCCTAGACCTAACTTATAAAATTTGCTTCAAAAAACTTGCCACACGTTGATTTGGATAAGAACGATTCACCTCTTCAGGTAGCATGTCTGCGATTAACTCACCATTTTCAAGAAATACAATACGATCTGCCACTTCTTTTGCAAAACCAATCTCGTGTGTCACAATAATCATTGTCGTACCACTTTTAGCAATAGCTTTCATCACCTGCAAAACCTCACCAACCATCTCAGGATCAAGCGCTGAAGTCGGCTCATCAAATAAAATAATGTCAGGTTGCATTGTCAAAGCTCTTGCTATAGCAACACGTTGTTTCTGACCGCCAGACAGATTTTCAGGATAAGCATCTTTCTTATCAAGCAAGCCAACTGCCATCAGCAAGCGAAAAACAATTTCATCCACCTCTTCACTGCTTTTCCGGTGTAATTTTTCTGGACCAATACCAATATTTTTAGCAATGGTCATGTTATTAAAAAGGTTAAAGTGTTGAAAGACCATATTGACATGTTCTCGTAGCAAATTGTCATTCATATTCAGGTCGTAAATGTTCTTTCCCATAACCGCAATTTCACCACCGTCAACCTTTTCCAATTTATTAATCGTTCGAATCAAGGTTGACTTTCCACTTCCAGATGGTCCAATCAAAACCACAACCTCACCTTTTTTAACAGACAGGTTGATATTTTTTAGGACTTCTTGCTTACCATAACTTTTTCGAATGCCCTTCATTTCGATCATATACTTCGCTGTCAAATCGAAAGTCGCCAACTCCTCTTCCAAAGCAACCATACCGCAGACCTCTTTCTTAATTGATGTCAATATTTTATAATTTTCAGAATTTTATTTCAATAGTCTATGTTAGGTTTTGTAACATATGTGTGGATTTTTTCTATTTTTTTATGATTTTGGTGATTATTTTCTTTATTTTCGAATCCTTGTTTATAACTTTTATTTATGATAAAATCAGAAATATGAAATCTAGTTATAAATTATCCATTTTTGACTTCAAATTAATCAAAGACATTTATGAAACACAGAGCTTCTCTGAAGCCGCTAAGCTTAATAATATCAGTCAACCAGCTGTTTCTAAGCGTGTAAAAGAAATCAACAGTAATTTATGTGAGGTTTTCTTACGTAAAAATAAAAAAATCTCCCTGACACCAAAGGGAAAAGACATTTATCAATTTGCTAATCAGACATTACTTGCTTTTAACAGCCTGCTTGATAATTTGGACTCTACCTTTGAGCAAAGTATCATTCTTGGTTCTGATACCTCTTATCTCAAGACCTATTTGTCAGCCATTCAAAAATATTTGCCAGAAAACCGTAAACTCAATGTCCAAACTTACAGCAATTCGCATCAGATTTTTCAAGCACTTTTGGATGACCAAATTGATCTTGGAATTATGTCAGGTAGCTACACCCAAAAAGGTGTGCTCAAACTTCCACTTCGCTCTGATAAATTGATGATTGTCGGGCAAAGAGAGCTCATCGAAAAATTCGACAAGGGTGAAGAATCGCTTTTCTTACTTTATCACATGACCAGCAGCTACCATAATTTCTTAAAAGAATTTATTAAGATTAATCAGCTGCCAACCCAACACCATATTTCTATCGATAACCTCTCACTTATCGAACACGAAGTGCTTAAAGGTACTGGCATTACCATTGTCAGTCAAGACATCGCTGAACGTCTGCTTGAAAATCCAAATATCATTTCAAGCTCTAAAAAACTAAAAGACATTTTCATCAAGACCTATGCCATCGTCAAAATGGAAAATAAACATTACCAAGACCTTCTAGCAATCATTCAAAAATTAAAAAAATCGTAAGGGGCAAACTTTCCCATATCACAGAGTCCAGATTTTGCAAGGGTTATGGTATAATAGAAGAATTGAAAACATGAGATTAGAAAGGAGACGTCGTAAACTTCTTATCGCTTTTGATGAGCTAGTGTTACGGCAACTTTAATCATGTCATTTGATGGTTTTTTCCTACACCATTTAACCAAAGAATTACAAGACGAGCTTCTCTACGGACGCATTCAAAAAGTTAATCAGCCTTTTGAGCACGAGCTTGTTTTAACCATTCGTAATAACCGTAAAAATTATAAACTGTTACTTTCTGCCCACCCTGTTTTTGGGCGCCTGCAAATTACTAAAACAGACTTTCAAAACCCTCAAACACCTAATACTTTTACCATGATTATGCGTAAATACCTTCAAGGTGCTGTTATTGAAAGCATCACACAAATTGAAAATGACCGTGTTTTAGAAATCGCCTTTTCAAATAAAAATGAAATTGGTGACAACATCAAGGTTACCTTGGTTGTTGAAATCATGGGTAAACACAGTAACATCATCTTGATTGATAAGGCTGAAAGTAAGATTATCGAATCTATCAAACATATCGGTTTCTCACAAAATAGCTACCGAACAATCTTGCCTGGTTCAACTTACATTGCTCCGCCAAAGACAGATGCTAAAAATCCATTTACTGTTTCAGATGAAAAATTATTTGAAATCTTACAAACCGAGGATTTGGCACCACGTCATCTTCAAAAACTCTTCCAAGGTTTGGGACGTGATACCGCTGAAAATTTGGCAGCTCAGCTTAGTGATGACAAACTCAAACAGTTCCGTGCTTTCTTTGCTCGACCTGTCCAGCCAAATATGACTGACAAATCATTTGCAGCAGTGCCATTTGATAAGAGTGGTCAAACATTTGACAGTCTTTCAGAATTGCTAGATGTTTTCTATCAAGATAAAGCTGAACGCGATCGCGTCAACCAACAATCAAGCGACTTGATTCACCGTGTTCAGACTGAACTCGATAAAAACATCAAAAAACTAGCAAAACAAGAAAAAGAATTAGCAGCTACTGAAAACGCCGAAGAATTCCGCCAAAAAGGCGAACTCTTAACCACTTATCTCTCAATGGTGCCCAACAACCAAGACCAAGTGGAACTTGATAACTACTACACTAATGAAAAAATCACTATTGCTCTTGATAAAAGTTTGACCCCTAACCAAAATGCTCAGCGCTATTTCAAAAAATACCAAAAACTAAAAGAAGCTGTCAAACACTTAACAGGACTCACCGAAGAAACAAAACACACAATCACTTATCTTGAAAGCGTCGAGACAGCTCTAAGCCACGCTTCTATCTCTGATATCGAAGACATTCGTGAAGAGTTGGTGGAAACTGGTTTTGTCAAACGCCGCACGCGCGATAAACGTCACAAACGTAAAAAACCAGAGCAATACCTTGCTTCAGATGGTAAGACAATCATCATGGTCGGACGCAACAACCTGCAAAATGATGAATTAACTTTCAAAATGGCGAAAAAAGGTGAACTCTGGTTCCACGCCAAGGACATTCCAGGTAGTCACGTACTCATCAAGGACAACCTCAACCCAAGCGACGAAGTCAAAACTGACGCCGCTGAATTGGCAGCCTATTACTCAAAAGCTCGCCTATCAAACCTTATCCAAGTCGATATGATCGAGGCCAAAAAACTCAACAAACCTACTGGTGCCAAACCTGGTTTTGTCACATACACTGGTCAAAAAACACTTCGCGTTACACCAACCGAAGAAAAAATCAATAGCATGCGCATCGAAAATAAGAAATAAGTTGCTGTTAAGATTGCAAAAAAGCATTGGCTAAAAGCCAATGCTTTTTGTTTATTCTTCTGTTTTATGAATTAATTTTGAGTGACGGTAACCATAAGCAAAGTAAATGATTGTTCCAATCACAAAGGCAATGATAAAGCCAAACCATGTCTCAAGCTTACATTGTGTCATCAAAGCAAAGCAAACCACAATTGATAATATTGGCAAAAATGGCACCCAAGGTGTTCTGAATTCACCTTCTTTTGGCTCACCAAAATCTTTACGAAGTTTGATAACCCCAAAAGCAAGCAAAATAAGATAAGCCAAAGTCACAATATTTACCAATAAAGCTAGGATTTCCAAAGGAAAGACCCCTGAGAAGAACATTGTGACAATCCCGACAAAAATAGTCGCTTTTTTCGGTACTTTACTCTTCGGTGTTAATTCTTGGAATTGCTCAGGCAAAAGCCCATCACAACTGACATTGTAAATCACACGTGACAAGGCAAACATCATAGAAATACATACCGTTACCAGTGTCAAAATCACCACTACAGAGACAATATTACCAACTAATGGAAAACCAATGCTACGTAGAACAAATGGCACCACATCAGCCGTATTTAATTTTGTATAATGAACTGTCCCTGTTAAGACCAAGGTTACCAAAACATACAACAAAGTTGTCAATCCAATTGAAAAGAAGATACCTTGTGGAATTTTCTTTTGAGGTTCTTTGGTTTCATCAGCCGCCATCGAAATAGATTCAAATCCAAGGAAAGCAAAGAACATCAATGATGCACCAGCCATGATACCAACTTTACCACCATAAATTTGACCAAATCCGAACGGTGCAAAATCACTCCAGTTTTGCGTATTGATTGCTGTCAAACCAAGAGCGATAAAGATAATCAAAACGGCTAATTTAAAAATAACCAAAACCGAATTAAATCTTAATACCGTTTGAACCCCTAACACAACAAGGGCAGTCACACAAAGCAATAAGAGAACCGGAACAATATCAATATAAGTTCCTTTAGCAGGATTGAAAGGACCACTCAAGGCAGTCGGCAAACTAATACCGAAAGTTTTCAAGAAAGCCTTTAAATACTCTCCCCAACCAGAGGCTGCCGTTGAAATCGCTCCAGCAAATTCAATCATCATAAACCAACCTGCAATCCAAGCTGGGTACTCTCCAAAAACAGTATACAAATAGCGATACACACCACCTGAATGTGGTAAGCGTGAAGAAAATTCTGCAAAGAATAAAGCTGACATGGTTACACAGATAGCAGCAATAATAATTGAAATAGTAATCGCAGGTCCTGCGTATTGAGAAGCACCTACTCCTGTTATCGTGAAAATCCCAGTCCCAACAATCGAACCTACCCCTAAAAAGATAAGTTCAGCAAGCCCCAGGCGTCGTTGCAAATGGCTTGTCTTTTGCGCCATCGGGGTCTTTCGAAAAATATCCATACATTCTCCTGTTATTTGTTTGAAATCGTCATACAATTCTTATAATTCTATCAATTCTTGATACAAGATTCACATGCACAACGTCTTTTATTTTAGGATAAATATAAGTAAAAATCAACTCTATATCTCATTTTTATCCGTAAAAAAACACATTACTAAAACAAGATAAACTCGTTTTTAGAAATGTGCCTTTTTCATATGCGATAACTAGACGATTTATTCGCTCTTTTTGATGTCTTCTTTCAATTCGTCCATGTTAAATTTTGCAAAAAGGTATTTACGGTCTTGAACTGGGAAACGTTGATCAAGTTGATCAACCGGCCCTACTTCAACAACACCTTCTGAAATCACAAAATCCATCACATGACCACCAAAGGTTAAATCATCTGAAATAAAGTGTAAATGATAACCAGCAACACTCACACCATGGAACATCTTAGGTGTCCAGATACCCACAATAGTCCCTGTGACATTTTCACGTGAATATTCAGGTTGGCGTGTTGCGACTTCTGCAAATTTTGTATTTGGCGCAGATTTTGGAATCATGCGAACATGCATGTTAGAAAAAGTCCCTTTAATTTTAATCGAACGGAACAAGTTCACCCCATCATAATATGACTCGATACGCTTTTTCAACTCTGCATCTGTCATTTCAAAACGTTGTTTGAAAATCACTTCTGCTTGATGAGGAACAACTGCAGCGTAAGGAACTTTGACATCATCAGAAACCTCAACAATTTCAGGTTTTCCGTTTGAACCGATAGCTTGATAGGCTTTACCGTCTAGAATAATCAACTCTCCATCAATAGAATCGAGTGTCCCGATTCCTAAATCACCATGCTCTAGTAGCTCACCGATGGTTAATGTTCCACCATAAAGACCAGCCATCAGGGCACTTAAGGTATTATATTGAAAAAGTTTAATTGCTTCTGACATATTCTCCTTCACTTTCGTCATTTAAAATTAACTGTCATTAATATTTTATTGCCAAATGAGCTAAATTGCAAGCTTAATAAAACTCGTCTGGTAAGATTGTTTCACCAAGTTTAATGTTATCTTTGTAATCGATTGGAATATCGATAAGTACTGGTCCGTTTTCTGCTTCAGCAAGGGCTTTTTTGAAGGTTACTTCAAAACCTTCTTTGCTATCAACACGGTAACCTTTAGCACCGAAGCTTTCTGCGTATTTGACAAAATCAACAGGACCAAAATCAACACCTGAAGAACGACCGTATTTCATCTCTTCTTGGAATTCAACCATGTTGTATTTACCATCATTCCAGATAATGTGAACGATTGGCAAGTTAAGACGAACTGCAGTTTCTAATTCTTGCGCTGAGAAGAGGAAACCACCATCACCAGATACAGAGATAACGGTTGTATTTGGACGAACAAGGGCTGCTGAAATTGCCCAAGGAAGTGCTACACCGAGTGTTTGCATACCATTTGAGAAGAGCAGGTGACGTGCTTCGTATGATTTGAAGTAACGTGCCATCCAGATGTAGTGACTACCAACGTCAACAGTTACAGTCATATCATCTGTGATATTTTCTTGCATAACATCAATCACATCAAGTGGGTGAACCACACCAGGATTTGAGTCACGGTCAAATTTCACATCTTCAACCACATTTTTCTTAAGATTTTGAAGGTAGTCTACTGATGCTTTTGGCAAAGTGTAACCATTAACTGCTGGTAAAAGCAAATCAATCGTATCAGCAATATCACCAATCAATTCACGTTCAGGTTGGAAATAAGTATCAACTTCAGCTTGAGCCACGTCAATAACAATGATACGTGCTGAGATTTCAGCATTCCAGTTGCGTGCTTCGTATTCAATTGGGTCATAACCAATAGCAATGACAAGGTCCGCTTTTTTAAGCAACATATCACCTGGTTGGTTACGGAAAAGTCCAACACGTCCAAAGAAAGTATCTTCTTCAAGCTCACGTGAAACAATACCAGCACCTTGGAAAGTTTCGACTACTGGCAACTTAACAGCTTCAAGCAATTTACGAATTGATTTTGTAACCGCACGTGTTGAAGCACCATTTCCCAAAAGTAAAACTGGCAACTCAGCATTGCGAATCGCTTGAGCAAGATAGTTCACGTCATCAACAGATGCTGAACCAAGTTTAGGGTCAGTTAGTGGCTTAATAGCTTTTACAGATACTAAACTATCCGTAACGTCTTGCGGAATTGAGATAAAGCTTGCGCCGCGTCGACCTGATTTAGCTACACGGTAGGCATTGGCGATGATTTCAGAAAGTGTATTTGGGTCATGCACTTCAACAGCTGACTTCGTTACTGGTTCCATCATCGCAACGTTTTTCATTGATTGGTGTGAACGTTTCAACAAGTCACAACGTTTTACTTGTCCTGAGATGGCAAGAACTGGGTCACCTTCATCAGTCGCCGTTACAAGACCAGTTGCTAAGTTTGACACACCAGGACCACTTGTTGTAATTACAACACCTGGATTACCTGTGATACGTCCGATACCTTGCGCCATAAAGGCTGCATTTTGCTCATGACGTGCAACAATCAATTTTGGACCTTTGTCTTCAAGTGTATCGAAAACACGGTCAATTTTTGCGCCCGGAATACCAAAAACGTATTCGACGTCATGATTAATAAGGCTATCTACAACAAGATCAGCCCCATATTGCTTTTGTTCAGTCATTTTATCTCCTATATGTCTTTAGATGACTAATTAAGAACAGATTTTAAAGTTCCAATACATCACAATTTCAAGAAAATCTGGCGATAAAATTAGTCAAATCTAAATCACAAATTTTTATTTTTTCACAAATATGAATCAATTATACCATAGTTTTACGAAAAGTTTGTGAAATTTCGCTTGTGAAATTTTTATTTATCTTTCTAAAGTAAGATTGAAAACATTCTTGAAAATTACAAGAAAAAACACGACGAAATTGTCGCGCTTTTTACTCTATTTTTTTCGTCTTGTTCTAACAAAATCATAGATGGTCATCAAGATAAAACCACCAAATACCACAAGAATATTGCGAAGTGGTTCACCACTTTGATCAAAGAATGATAGCAAAACAAAAATGATAATAACCGTTATCAGGTTACTAGCCAAAAGACTCTTAAAATTCATCTTCATTTAAAAATTCCACCATATTGACATCATCTGGAACCATGGTTAAGTAACGTTTAGCCACATCTTTGGCACGATCTGTATAACCAAATTCGCGCAAAATATAAGCATAGTCTTGCAAGAATTCTGGATTATCTGCCAAATCCGTTGCCAAATCATCATAAATCTTGAGGGCTTTTTTATCAGCTTCAAGCGCTTGATAGGCTTTGGCAATGTTCCATTTAGTAAGGACATTATCAATGTTGTCACGATTAAGGGCAACAACATCGTCATAGTGTTCTTCTTCTAAGTACAAGTTAGTCAAACGCATCAAAACATCTTCATCGTCAACCGCTACGTCTTTAGCTTTCAAAAGATAGCTTTCGGCTTGTTTGGTATCGTGTAATTCATACGAAAATTGTGATGCTGCGAGCAAAAGATTGGTATCAAATTCATTTTTAGCCAAACCTTTTTGAACCAAACGAAGTGCTTCTTCAGTTTTATTTTCTTCATGAAGAGATTGTGCGTAAACATACTCATACCCTTCAAAGTCAGGATTCATTGTCTCCAATTGTTTGAAGTAAATATTTGCTTTTTGGTATTCATCTTGATCATACAAAATTGTCGCTAATTCAAAGATTGTATTGTCATCGTATTCAATCTCAACAGCTTTTTCAAGAAACTCGATAGCTGCTTCGAATTTTCCGAGACTAGCGTAAGCACGACCGATACGTTGATAAGTTGACACACCTGTCATTTCAAGAATATCTCGATTATCTAGCTTAGCATATTCTTTGATAGCTTGATTGTAATTACCAAGTTCCATTTCGATTTCAGCCAAACCAAAAATAACCAAAGGTTCATCACTAATCTGACTCGCTTGGAGAAGTTTTTCACGCGCAACGTCAGCTAGCCCTTCCATTTCATAGATATCTGCCATAACAAGCAAAGCAGACAAATAAGCATCGCTCTCAGGCGAAATAGCATCAAGATACAAGAAAGCACCTTCGATGTCACCATCTTCAGTCGCAATCTGAGCTAGGTTAATATTAACTTCAGGATAATCTTCACGTTCTTGCAAATAAATTTCTTTTGCTTGTGGCAAGAACCCAATGCTCTCAAGATACTCTGCCAATTCCAAAAGTGTCTCAGCATCGTCTTCTTTCAAAGCTCGTTTAAAATATTTATTAGCGTGCTCTAAATCTTGACTCTGGATTGAGGCAACCATTTTTTCACTATTTAACATCTTTTGATTCTTCTTCTCCTTCTTCTACAATTAACTCTTCTTCATATAAACCACTGACAGCTTTGTACCAGTCAAAAATTTCTTTAACAACCACCTTGATAGAGGCATAAACCGGAATTCCAAGGAACACTCCCCAAATACCAAACATTGAGCCAGACGTTAGCAAAATAAACATAATGGTAATCGGATGGATGCTTAGCTTGCTTCCCAAAACCAAAGGTGCTACAAAACGCCCTTCAATCGTTTGTTCAACCACGAAGGTCACAAGAACCTTAATCAGCATAATTGGTCCTTGAACAATCCCCATAATCACAACCGGAACCATAGCTAAGAAACTACCAAGATATGGAATCATATTAAGGAACCCTGCAATAATACCAAAAGTTGCCGCATAACGCAAACCAATCATATTAAAGAAGATTGTGAACATGATTCCAACAACAATCGCAACGGTTACTTGACCTTGAACATAACCAGCAAGCTGCTTGTTGATATCTCCAAGAATACGTGACGTTGGACGACGCATTCTAGTCGGAAGTGCCTTAATTAACCCCTCTTTCATCTTATGACTATCTCTTAAGAAATAAAAGAGAATGAACGGTGACATAATGATAGCTAAGGTCACGCGAGCAATGGCGCTAGCAAAGCTTGATGCCCAGTCAATTGCATTCTTAGAAAAACTTTCCGCATAATCAACAGCTTTATCACTGATATTAGCCAACATATCTTGCAATTCTGACTGATAATTAGCCAACCAAGGACTCTTCAAAAGTTTAGAACTTTCAACGTTGACACTTTTAACATAAGCAGGTAAATTCTCAACAAATGATGTCAATTGCCCTTCAATCATAGGAATAAAACTTGCTACCGCCCAAATAAGCAGAGCCACAATAATAGCATAAACAATGAAAATTGAAACCGTTCGGTTAACACCACGTCGTTCAATCAAGCCAACCAAAGGCTTAATCAGGTAGTAAAGAATTGCTGAAATCACCAAAGGAAGCATGATGATGGCTAAAAAAGACAGAACAGGTTTAAATAGAAATGAAATCTTAGTGAACAAATAAAGGGTCAAAAAGACAAGAAAAGTGACCATAACTGCCACAGTAGCTTGACTGTTTAAAACCCATTTAAAAAACCAAGACTCCGTAAATTTCTTTTCTTGATGACGATCCATAAAAACTCCTCTCTTCAGACAACTTCAATAAGGACTACTTATCGCCATAAAAAGTAACACTCTTATCGACTAAGCGTTGCTTGTCATCATAAGTAAACTTAGCTGAGAAGAATGGCACATCATCTAAAATCCACTTAAAGATTTCATAGTCACCTTCCCAAGTTGGTTTTGATAACACCTTATCATAAGGAACCCACTCAAGAGTACCCTCACGTGATTCTTCGTCAGAAATTAATTCACCTTCAAAATCTGTCACCTTAAAGACGTAGGTATACCAATCGTGACCAGGCGTAAATTCAGGGAAAGTAATCACACCTTTAAAATCCATTTCCTTAACCGTAAAATGCGTTTCTTCAAAAATTTCACGTTTAGCACATTCATCAGGCGTTTCACCCGCTTCAAGTTTACCACCAACCGAAATCCATTTTCCCTCATGAACATCATTAGGCTTTTTATTACGATGCAAAAGCAAAAGTGCCTCACCGTTATCAATATAACAAATCGTCGCTAACTTCGTCATCTTTCTCTTCTTTCTCGTTTTCTTCTATTGTACCAGAAAACCAAACACAATTCTTGAATCAAAGCATAACTTGTAAAATAATTCTAGGTTTTTATAGATATTTTTCAATTAACCCTATCTTAGCTTTGCTTTTTTCTCAAAAGATAAAAAAAGCCCCGCACCAAGCGTGGCTTGATACGATAGGCTTTTTAAATTATTTATCAAGAACTTTTTGAGTTTTAGCGTAGTTAGCTTCAACTGCTTCTTTTTCAGCTTTCCACCAATCTTGGTTATCTGTATACCATTTGATTGTTGCTTCAAGCCCTTCTTCAAAGTTAGTGTATTTTGGTTCCCAACCAAGTTCTTCACGAAGTTTAGTTGAATCGATTGCGTAACGAAGGTCGTGACCAGCACGGTCTGTTACGTGATCGTAAGCATCTTTTGGTTGACCCATTTTTTCAAGGATAAGTTCAAGAACTTCTTTGTTGTTCTTTTCACCATCAGCTCCGATAAGGTAAGTTTCACCGATACGTCCTTTTGTCAAGATTGCCCAAACACCTGTTGAGTGGTCGTTTGTGTGAATCCAGTCACGAACGTTTTTACCATCACCGTAAAGTTTTGGTTTAATCCCTGACAAGATGTTTGTGATTTGACGAGGAATGAATTTTTCGATGTGTTGGTATGGTCCATAGTTGTTAGAGCAGTTAGAAATAGTTGCTTTAACGCCAAATGAACGTACCCAAGCTTTTACGATCAAGTCTGATGCTGCTTTTGTTGATGAGTATGGTGAACTTGGGTTATATTTAGTTTCAGCAGTGAATTTTTCACCTGGACCTTCACCATGTCCTGGAAGGTCTTCACGAAGTGGAAGGTCTCCGTAAACTTCGTCAGTTGATACGTGGTGGAAACGGATATCGTATTTACGAGCAGCTTCCAAAAGTGTGTATGTACCAACAAAGTTTGTTTGGATGAATGGACTTGGATCTTTTAGTGAGTTATCGTTGTGGCTTTCTGCAGCGTAGTGAACGATCGCATCAGCTTTTGCAGCCAATTTATCTACCAATTCTGCATCTGCGATATCACCAACAACCAATTCAACACGGTCACCAAGGATCTCTTCCAAGTTTGCACGGTTACCAGCGTATGTTAATTTATCAAGAACAGTAACGTGTACATCTGGGTGGTTATTGTAAACATAGTGTACGAAGTTTGAACCGATGAAACCTGCACCACCGGTTACAATGATATTTTTGTATTCAGACATAATTAAGATACAAAGGGACGTTTCGCTCGCGAAAAATCTCATAGAAAAATAGGAAATCTGACGCAGACGACAAGCGTCTAGGAAGATTTATCTTTTTTCTTAGAGATTTAGTCCCGTGTTCAGTTTCTTAAAACTGAACACTCCTTTCTGATTAATTTTTTATTTTTATTACAAATCTTCTTTACGTAATGGTTTTACGTCTTTAAGCAATGGGTGATTTTTATCTGCTTCAGAAACTTCTGCTTCTTCCAAGTTTTCCCATTTGATACCAAGAGTTGGATCTGCGTAGTTTACAAAAGCGTATTTTGGTTTAAGTTCAAGTGCCCAGTAGTCATTTACCAAGTAGCTGTATGATACTTTATCAGACAATACTTGGAAACCATTAGCGACACCACGTGGAACAAAAATACCTTTTGAAGCATCGATAACAGTTTGATAAACGTGACCAAAGCTGTCACCTTCACGCAAGTCAACCCATGAACCTAGGACTTTACCTTCATCAGCAACTGAGATGTATTTGTCCCAAGGTTCTGCGTGAAGTCCACGCAAAACGTTTTTATGTGAAAAGCTAACGTTATTTTGTAATTTTCCTTCTGCAAAGAATGATTCTGGGAAACCAAGAGGAAGCATTTTTTCTTTTTGGAAGTTTTCTTTAAACCATCCGCGGTTGTCACCGTGAACAGGAATATCAAATTCAATCATTCCTGGGATGGCTTCGATTTTACGTGCTGCCAATTCTTTACCAAAAAACTGTTCTGTCATTATTCTTCTCCAATCAAACGGAGCAAGTATTTTCCGTATTCGTTTTTCTTAAGTGGTTGTGCAAGGTTGTAAACATCTTCTTTTGTGATGTAACCCATGCGGTATGCGATTTCTTCCAAGTTTGCCACTTGAAGGTTTTGCATACGTTGCACTGTTTCGATGTATTGAGCTGCTTCAAGAAGGCTTTCGTGTGTTCCTGTATCAAGCCATGCAAAGCCACGTCCCATAACTTCTACAGAAAGGTCGCCACGTTCAAGATAGGCTTTGTTAACATCTGTGATTTCAAGTTCACCACGTGCACTCGGTTTGATGTTTTTAGCAATTTCCACAACATCGTTATCGTAAAAGTAAAGACCTGTTACAGCGTAGTGTGATTTTGGATGTTCTGGTTTTTCTTCGATTGAGATAGCATTGAAATCTTCGTCGAATTCAACAACACCAAAACGTTCTGGGTCTTTTACTTGGTAACCAAAGACAGTAGCACCTTTTTCTTTGCTTGCTGCTTTTTGAAGCATTTTACTTAGACCTGCTCCATGGTAAATGTTATCTCCTAATACAAGAGCAACATTGTCATCTCCGATAAATTCTTCACCGATGATAAAGGCTTGTGCCAATCCATCTGGACTTGGTTGTACAGCGTAAGAAAGTGAAATACCAAATTCTGAACCGTCGCCAAGTAGTTCTTCAAAACGATGAATATCTGTTGGTGTTGAGATAATCAAAATATCTCGGATACCTGCCAACATCAATGTTGATAGTGGATAATAAATCATTGGTTTATCATACACTGGCATAAGTTGTTTTGAAGCCGCACGAGTCAAAGGATACAAACGTGTTCCTGAACCTCCTGCAAGAATAATACCTTTCATAGTTAGGTCTCCCTCTTTATTAATAAATTATCAATTATCAGAACTATTCTATCATTTTTTGCAAATGCTGTCACTAAATTTCCTAATTTTACAAGCTTTTAACGAAAATTACTGACAAATGTCAGTAATTATTTATAAATGATAAAACGGATTTGTTTCTGCCTCACTGGCAATGAAATCTACTGACCAATGATTGTCATTTTTCCAAGCATTAAATTTCTCAAGTAATTTATCAACCATGAGCACTTCAATATGATGCCCTGGGTCGATAGCAAGCATACCGTTTGTAATCATCTCTTGAGCAGTATGATAGTAAATATCACCAGTAATGTAGACTTGCGCCCCTTTTGCCATTGCTTCACGATAAAAACTTTGACCACTACCACCACAAATAGCCACACGATTAATGAGCTTATCTTGGTTTCCGTATGCGACCAAACGAACACTATCTAAGTTGAATTTTTCTTTAACCTTAAGAGCAAATTCTGAAAAAGTTTGCTCCTCAATCGTTCCAACTCGACCAATCCCGTAACCATCAGCCGTAGGGCTTAAAATCTCTGTATCGGTAATGTCTAACAGCTCACAGAACCAATCATTTAAACCATCTGGCACAATATCGATATTTGTGTGACTCACGTATACGGCGATATCATGTTTTACCAAGTCAAGGTAAATCTGATTTTGGGGAGTCGCCACAAGGTCTTTTAGTGGACGAAAAATAGGAGCATGCTTAACGATAATCAAGTCAATATTTTTCTCGATTGCTTCAGCAACTGTTGTTTCTCGCACATCTAGAGCAATCATCACGCGCTTAACTTCTTTATCAAGAGTTCCAATTTGGAGACCAGAAATATCTCCTTCCATAGAAAGCTCACGTGGACAGTATGCTTCGTAGCGTTCAATGATTTCACTTGCTTTCATTGATAGCCTCCTTGATAGCTGTCATTTTTTGTGAAATAGCTGCGCGGTCATCGACACGATTTTCTGGAACGTGAGGCAAAGCGATTTCTAATTTTTTCAATTCTCGTTGCCAACGTGCTTTGAAGACAGCTGATTTTTCTTGGTTCAAGAAAGGACCAAAGCGTAGGTCTGTCTCTGACAAAGTCATTTGTCCGTGTTCAACAACCATGATTTCATAAAATTTATCATTTTCTGTCATAATTTCTTCGGTGACAAGTTTGAAGCCATTGTTCATCAACCAAGCACGAAGCTCATCTTCACGATTATTAGGTTGCAAGATGAGGCGGTCTACACTTGCTAATTTTTCAACTCCTGCCGCCAAAATATCAGCAATCAAGCCGCCGCCCATACCACAAATCGTAATAGTTGTTACCTGGTCTGATGCTTCAAAGGCTGCCAAACCATCTGCCAAACGCACAACGATTTTATCTGCCAAACCTGCACCAGCAACATTATGAACTGCTGATTCATATGGACCTTTGACAACTTCACCAGCAATGGCAAAATCAATTTTTCCCTCTTCCATCAAGGCAATCGGTAAGTAAGCATGGTCACTTCCGACATCTAGTAAGCGTGCTCCTTGCGGTACAAATTCTGCTACGGCAGCTAGACGCTTAGATAATACTGTTTGCATAATTCTTCCTTCTAAAATATCATTCTTTTTAATTATATCAAAAACAACTTCTCCTTACAAAAGCATAACAAAAGCAACTCAAGTGAGCTGCTTAGTTAGTTTTCACATTGTCTTTATAATATTTGCAATAAGCTTGAACTGGGCAAATATCACATTTAGGCTTTTTAGCTAAGCAATGATAGCGTCCAAAGAAAATCAAGCGATGATGTGTCAAAATCCAATCTTTCTTTGGAATTTTTTTCATCAAATCTTCTTCGATTTCTTTAACATCAGCATCTGGTGCAGAAATATTCAGGCGCTTAGCAATGCGTGACACATGCGTATCCACAGCAATTGATGGAATACCGTAGACTTCTGCTAACACAACATTAGCTGTTTTTCGTCCCACTCCTGGCAAGGTTTCTAACTCCTTGTGGGTCTTAGGGACTTGCCCATCGAAGTCTTGTAAAATCGCTCTTGCTGTCTTAATGATGTTTCGAGCTTTGTTCTTATAAAGTCCAATAGTTCGCAAACACTCCTCAACATCAACCAAATTTGCCTTAGCCAAATCCTCGATTTCTGGGTAATGTTTCCAAAGATTTGGAGTTACCTTATTCACTGCTTTATCCGTCGTTTGAGCAGACAAAATCACCGCGATAAGCAGTTGAAATGGCGTCTCCCATTCCAACTCGCCACGCGCTTCTGGATACATATCACCAATAATAGCTAAGATTTTCTTTAAACGCTCACGTCCAACTCTCATTAGTCACTCCACAAATCCATTGCAGCCAAAAAGTCATCTGACACATTGACTTTACCTGCTTTTGAATCTTCATGCTCTTTGCGACGTTCCTCAACTTGGCGCATTGTTGTAATGCCTTCACGACGCCAATTTCGCAAAATGGCATTAATGTAATTCCAGTTTGTCTTACCATTAAAGACCGCTTCACGTAGGGCAGCGCGCACTAAATCAGGATCTGTTTTATCCTCACGAATAGTTTTTTGCAAATCTTCCAATTCAAATGGACTTAGCATACGACCTAGCTCACGTTCAAAATCTTCGACAAGTTCTTTCACAGGATTTACATCTTGTTTTTCAGGAACTTGTTTTGGTTCAGATACTAATTTATCCAAAAGGGCTAAAACAGGACTAGCATCAAAAATCACTTCGATTTCACTACCAAGTTCAATAGTCTTCATATCAAGCAAACCTTGAGCAGTCAAATCAGAAATCGAGCGGTTAACTTCTGCCACTGTTTTATTCAGTGCGCTAGCAATTTGACTAGGTGCCAAATCATCCATCTTAGTCGTGTTTTGGAGATAAATAAACTGCCAAATCAAAAAATCATCTGCACGTTTAAAAATGTCTTTGTAATGAAAGAGAAGAGCACTCGGCAATACAAGATTGCCTGATTTATAATTTTCCAAATAACTCATAATATATTCCTAAAAAATCATCACATTTAAAACTGAACCTGACAAAGATAAAGCAAGATTTGACCGACAATCACCTCATCACAAGTAACCGTAAAAAGATGGTTCTTTTTCCAATTGCTCCAACTGATAAGGCGTCTCTTGGTAAACAGCATAATTAATCCAATTACTAAAGAAAGTTGTTGCCGCTAAGTTCCACTTCATCGGAACATCTTGCTCAGGATCGTCATTGACGTAATAATGCGCAGGTACATTAGGATTTTTTCCAACTTTAACATCACGCTTGTACTCACGATCCAAAGTTTCACGGTCATATTCCAAATGTCCAAAGCTATAAACTTCGCGCAAATCTTTACTAGCTACGATAGACAAACCAACTGTGGGACCTTCAGCAATTACTTCTAATCGATCAACCTTAGCAACATCTTCATGACGAACTTCTGTATACCTAGAATGCGGCGCCATGAAGCAATCGTCAAACCCACGGACAATCGGATTAGAAGGTTGTTTGACATTTTGAGAAAAGATGCCTGATAATTTTTCCTCTAGCAAAACCTTCTTAATACCATATTTGTAATAGAGCCCAGCTTGCGCTCCCCAACACAAGTGCAGGGTTGAATAGACATGAGATTTTGCCCAATCAAAGATTTGGCACAATTCATCCCAATAATCCACTTCCTCATAAGCCAAGGTTTCAACTGGAGCACCCGTGATAATCAACCCATCATAATACTTGTGTTTAACATCCGCAAAAGTTTTATAGAAGGTTTCTAAATGCTCAGCCGTTGTATTTTTTGACTCGTGACTAGTCATATAGAGGAATTCAACATTAATCTGCAAAGGCGTATTGGCTAGCAAACGCAAGAGTTGTGTTTCTGTCACTTCTTTTGTCGGCATCAAGTTAACGATGAGAAAATCCATCGGTCTAATATCTTGATGCTTTGCTCGCTTATTATCCATGATGAAGACATTCTCTTTGCGCAAAATGTCTAAGGCCGGTAATTCTTTATCAAGTTTTATTGGCATGAAAATATCTCCACTCTATAATATTATATTTAAGTAATATTATAAAAGATGGAGATATAGTTTTCAATTATATAATTTCTTTAGGTAGTTATAGTTTTTAGCTATAATTATCCTGGGAAATTCATTAAGACTTTCGTATCATAACCTTCAAGTGCTTTACGTCCGTTCAATCCGTCCAATTCAACAAGGAAAGCACATCCAGCAACGATACCACCAAGGCGTTCTACCATTTCGATAGTAGCTTTCACAGTACCACCTGTTGCCAAAAGGTCATCAACGATAAGGACACGTTGTCCAGGTTTGATAGCATCAGCATGCATACATAGTGTATCAATGCCGTACTCTTTTTCGTAATCAGCTGAGATTACTTCACGTGGTAATTTACCAGGTTTACGAACTGGTGCGAAACCAATTCCAAGTTCAAATGCAACTGGGCATCCTACGATAAATCCGCGTGCCTCTGGACCAACAATCATGTCGATCTTCTTGTCAGTAGCATACTGTACAATTTCGCGAACAGCATAGCTATAAGCATTTCCATCTGCCATCAAAGGAGAAATATCACGGAAAGTGACTCCTTCTTTAGGATAGTTTTCAATTGTAGCGATATAATTTTTTAAATCCATTTTCTTCTTTCTATGGGCTTTTTGCCAAAAAATGTTTTACATTTCATTATAGCATATTTTTCGAAAAAAGGAAGGGAATTTAGGTAATAAATTTTTAAGATCTTAATTTTGGTAATTCACTTGCCAATCTTTAATCAATGGATAAGTAACTAACTTGTTATCATCCAAATTTTCCTTATGCATATCGACAGCTGTAATCTGTGAATTATCGTAAGTTGTGTAGTAATAAATACCTTTTTCTGTATTGATACATGAACTGTAAATGGTGTATTCGTATTTGCCGCTTTCATCCACGTAACATAATCCTTTTTGTTGTTCAACGGATTTCAAAATATGGAAGAATTGGTTAACACTAGATGCTTCAGTATCTTCTGCTACTGAATTTAATTTGGTAAAGGCTACTTTAACATATCGTGACATTGATGACAAATCACCAGGCAAACCAAGTCCACCCATTCCTCGGCTGTAAGTATCTAATTGAATTTCTGTAGAGAAAAGATTGTCGGAAACTTTTGGTGAAAGGTGACGGTAATTGTTCAAGTTAAATAATTGTTTGTCAAATGTTGGGTTGTTCGTCAAAACACCTGTTGGGTTATCATAAACCTTAAGACCACTAGCCACAGATTCCAACACAATAGCTTCATTGCGGTCTGCAATCAACCAGTGCAAAGGACTTGGTTGAAAATCAGCACTGAAAGCTTCATTTGTCACATTAAGATTTTGGCAAAGTTTCTTAACATCAGCAACAGATTGGCATTGTGATAAGAACCATGGAATCAATTCAAAAGATGCCAGATTGTCTTTTCCTTCTGCCACTTCTTTATAGTCGGCATTTTCAGGGAAATTCAAACCTGCCATTCCTAAACCTTTTTCATTAACTGCTTCGTAATAAAGTGGGTAATCAGCAACTACCGTCGCCATTCCAATCATGGCATAGTGGTCCTTATTTTCCCCCTTATGCTTAAACGAGAATGGGTAAGTTCTAGGACAAATAGTCACCGTTTCATTGTATGAAAAATCCAAATCAAGATTACGACCAAAGTAACTATCCTTAGTTGTATAAGTAATCGCAGTACACATAAGAAACCTCCTTATTACAAGAAAATTCAATAAGCTATTAACAATTTTGTAGCGAATCATCCCTACATAACCATATTATAATTCTGTCTCAATAGAAAAACAAATATTTAGCAATCGCTTACTTTTAGTCGACAAAAAAACTACGACAAGCTAAAACTTGTCATAGTTTTCTTAATTATTATCCATCAACCAATCATAGATTTCTTGCGGAGTGCCAAGTGCCATAAGTTCTTGATACTTCACTTCTTGTTTCAGGTTTTGATAGATTTGGCTGTCTGAGATGCTACGCTTTTGAGCATCTTTGTTAACAACCATAACACCATCTGTGATGGTTACGAAGTCTAATTCATCAAAGATTTGAATCATTTTCACCAGCAAAATATCTGGGATATTGAGGTATTGACTCAAGTCTTTTAGTTTATAACGAACATCAAATTCAGGGAATTGGTAAATGGTTTTATACAATTTAGCAAATTGTTCACGAGTTCCATACCCTGTCAAATAATAGGCACGTTTGATGTGGTTTTTAAAATAAACGGCATCAAATTGTCGACCGACAAAAAGGGATTTGAGTTCTTCAGCCTTCTCAGGAATATCTAGCACAACCACTTCACTGGCACTAGTGTCTTCGCTCAAAACAGGAACACGTTCAGGAAGACTGGCATTTTTGGCACGAATATCAATCAACTGAACGCCGTCAACACGCGCATCTTCAAGCATCAACTGAACAGTGGTTTGCCCGTTCCATTTGTTGATTGACAAGGTAACGGCAAGACAGAGATTCTGTGCTTGTTGAAATTCTTGCACCAAGTGACCTTGATTAAAGGCAACAAGGTCTACTGCCGTGCTTCCTTGAGCAATTTTTAACTTCAAGTGGGCACCATTTTGCCCCATGGTACGTACTTGTTTAACGGTAAAGTCTTTGATTTCAAAGACTGGCTTAGCATTATCCATCCCAAAAGGTGCAATCTTCTCAAGACTTTTAACAGTGTCCAAGTCAATTTCTGACAAGTCTAGCACTTCATCAATGATCAAAGTCTTTTTCTGAGCTAAATTAATATCATTTTCAGCAATGTAATCACATAAGACCTGTGACAATTGCTCTAAGTTATCAACGGGCAAGGTCATCCCAGCTGCACCAGCATGTCCACCAAAGGCTTCAAATAAATCACGGTGTTCATCAAGCGCATGGAAGATATTGATAGCCTCAATACTTCTAGCAGAACCTTTTGCCATGCCGTCTTCAATGTTTAAGACAATAACTGGCTGAGCAATATGCTCCAAAATACGACCAGCGACAATCCCAAGAACACCTGGATGCCAGCCTTCTTTTGCTAACACTTGAACAGGCTTATCAAGGTCAACCATGCCCATGGCTTCGTCATAAATCTTTTGAACGATTTCTTTACGTTCTTCATTTTTGGCATTAATCATTTGCGCAATGCTTAGCGCTTCTTCATCATCAAAGCCAGTCAATAACTCAACAGCTGGATTTGGATCATCTAGACGACCAAGAGCATTTAGCTGCGGTGCAATTTTAAATCCAACAGTTTCCTCATTAACATCTGACATGTCAATATCAGATACTTTCATTAGTTCCATTAAACCAATGCGTTCGGTCTGCTTGAGCATTTCAAGACCAACCTTAACCATAATACGGTTTTCATCTGTTAGACTAACCATATCGGCAATCGTTCCGATAGCAACTAAATCTAGCATTTCTGTGGGAATTGATTCCAACAAGGCACAAGCAACTTTGAAAGCTACGCCACATCCTGCTAAATACTTGAACGGATAATCCGCTTCCGGATGCTCTGGATGTACAATGGCAAATGCGTCTGGAAGCTCTGCTGGTAAGCCATGGTGGTCAGTAACAATGACATCTACTCCTTGACTTTGTGCATAGCTAATAGCTTCATGCCCAGCTACGCCATTATCCACCGTAATAATCAAAGAAACCTGTTGTTGCTCAATAAAGTATTTATAGACCGATTCATTTGGTCCATAGCCATCAACAAATCGGTTAGGGAGATAGACTTGAACCTCAGCCCCTAGCATTTCAAGAGCTTCTTTCATAATGCTAGCACTTGTCATGCCATCGGCATCATAGTCACCATAAACCAAAATCTGTTCGTAATTTTCAATAGCTTGACGAATGCGAGCAACTGCCTTGTCCATATCATGCAACAAATATGGATCATGAAGTTGTGATAAATCATTTGATAAAAATTGAGCTAGTTTTTCGCCATTATCAATGCCTCGACTGTATAGAATTTTGCTGGCTAATGCCGTTATATTTTCTTTTTTTGTCACTTCAAAAAAGCCATCATCTGGCTCTTTTTCAATGTTTTTCCAATTGTATTTACTTGTTATCATTCACTTCTCACTTCTTATGTAGAATTGAAAGGAGGTTATTTATAATTAAAAACTTTTCGTGCTAAAAAATCAGCAACCTTAGGAAAAAGTGTGTAGAATTTGTGTGCTGCAGCCATTGAAAATGGCATGTTCACTTCACGCTTGTTCTTCCCTAAAATGGCAACCGTACGTCTGGCAACTTCTTCTGGTTGCAAAACAAAACGTCCAACACTCTTTAAGTATTCTCCAGATGGATCTGCCTTGTCAAAAAAGCTTGTTGCAATCGGTCCAGGATTAATCGTTGTCACATAAACATTGCTATCAGCTAATTCCAAACGAAGAGCATTTGAAAAACCAATCACCGCAAATTTTGTTGCCGAGTAAACTGATGATTTCGCTGAAGCAATCAAACCAGCGATGCTGGCAATATTGACAATATGTCCCTGTCCCGCTTCTTTCATCTTATGCCCAACCAAACGTGAAAAAGTCATCGTCGCAAAGGTGTTGATATCAAACATGTCACGGATTTCAGCGGTTGTATAAGCATCAAACTCACTAAAATCACCATAACCAGCGTTATTGATAAAGACATCGATGTGACCATGTTCAGCGTATAGTTTTTCAACCATAGCGCCAATCACTTCATCACTTGTCATATCAAGTTCGTAGCAAACTGTGTTAGGACGTTTAGCATAACAGGCTTCAAGTTTTTTTACATTACGTCCTAAGGCAATCACAAAGTCATCAGATGGTAACTGTTTGACAATTTCTTTGGCAAGTCCACCTGTTGCTCCTGTAATAGCAATTATTCTCATAAGCTAATTTCTTCCAAATCTTTAACCAAGTGTGTATTTTCAAAAATTTCTTGAGCATCGTTTTCGATTTGTTTGCATTCGCGTCCCAAGAAACGTGCACTGATGTGATTAAGCAATAAGCATTTAGCTGACGCTTCTTTAGCAATCTGGGCAGCCTGAGTTCCTGTTGAGTGTCCGTGCTTGCGGGCGATTCTTTCATCACCTTTGCCATATGTTGATTCGTGAACCAAGATATCAGCTCCCAAACCAAGACGCACACTAGCATCAGTCTTACGTGTATCACCTAAAACAGTGATAACTTTTCCTTTTTTCGGTGCTGAGATGTAATCTTTGGCAATGATTTTTGTCCCATCTTCTAAGACAACATCTTGACCGCTCTTGATTTTTCCAAATAATGGACCAAATGGCACACCTGCAGCTTTCAACGCTTCAGCATCAAGTGTTCCTTCCAAATCTTTTTGCATCACACGGTAACCAATACAGAAAATCGTATGGTCCAATTTTTCAGCATATACCACGAACTTGTCAGTTTCCATGATTTTGCCCAGACTGTTTTCGTCAAATTCATGAAAATGAATACGGTATGGCAAACGAGCACCAGACAAGCGCAAACTGCTCAAAACGTATGAACGAATACCGACTGGACCATAAATATCAAGGTCAGTTTGTTCTTCATTTGCCTGGAAAGCGCGACTTGCCAAAAAGCCAGGAAGACCAAAAATGTGATCACCGTGCAAGTGCGTGATAAAAATGCGTTTCACTTTACGAGGACGGATAGTTGTTTCTAAAATCTGACGTTGTGTGCCTTCGCCACAGTCAAACATCCACACCTCATTAATCTCGTCAAGTAACTTTAACACTAAGCTTGACACATTACGTGACTTTGAGGGCTGACCCGCTCCTGTTCCCAAAAATTGTAATTCCATATATACCTATAAAAACCGAAGTTTTTACTTATCCTTCCTATTTACGATACTTTTACATAAGCGATAAATTCACGTTGATCAAACGTATAATAAACTTGCCCTTGATAGTGAGCTAGCAAGTCTGACAATTCATCGCGATTAAAACTTTTTAGCTTAACCATATTTCCTTTTAATTTTGAAACATGGCTGAGCAAACTACTTTCTGGTGTAAGGTCTTCAAGTTCTTGGTCATCAAAAGTGATTTTTGACATTTTGATTTTGTCATCTTCAACATAAATTTTATATTGAGGAAAGACCTGAGCCAATTCAAACAAGACATCTCTTGTCAAAGCTTCATCTTTTTCAGAAAAGACAAGAGCAACCTCTTTATCATTTTCATAAGTGAAACCATATGATTTCCCTGATAAATTCAAACGAATAAAAGGCTTGCGTTCGTCAAAAGATGGCTTATCATTTAAAAGCTGCAATTCTTTTGATAGTTCAAAATAGTAATCTGTTGCGACTTGCGGAGATTGTTTTTGATACATTTCTGCAAAATAAGCATTGATAACACTTGGAGGTGGTGTGATGAAACTCAATTTTTGCTCATCTGTTAAATCCTCCAAAACATTTTGCAAATACACTTTATCTAGTGACGTAAAGCCACCATATTTTAAAGCTAAGCTTATATAATCAGTCATAAAATTCTTCTAGTCTCCATTTATTTTTTGGATTAATGTAACCAGTGATATTTTCGTATTCTTCAACAAAATCATAACGATCAAGCAGTGCGATTTTATTTAAATCGTATAACTTATAGGCTTGATTTTGGTGAACACGAATGCTAAATGGTTCAAAAATCTCACGAATTTCATTGATAATCAAACGGCGCAAAAGTGAACGAGCATCTTTATCACGCGCAGAAATACGCACATTTGGAAAAGCTGTCGCTGCAAAGTGCTCCGCCACGTCCATCTTGTTATAAACAGCTAAACGTGGAATATCCAACATATCTAGCTCTTTTAACAGATTCAAAACAACTTTTTCGTGTTCAGCATGATTTGGGTCGCTGGCATCAATCACGTGTAGCAACAAGTCAACATGACGGCTTTCTTCCAAGGTTGACTTAAAGGCTGCCACCAACTCAGTTGGCAAATTTTGAATAAAACCAACCGTATCTGTAAGCGTCACTTGAAATTGATTTTGCAAGTAAATCTGCTTAGTTGTCGCATCCAAAGTCGCAAATAATTCATCAGCTTCGTATTGCTTGTCATTAGTTAAAACATTCATAATGGTTGATTTACCAGCGTTTGTATAACCAATGAGTCCAATTTTAAAGACTTGTGATTCTGTACGTTTTTCACGACCAGTTTCACGATTTTTCTCAACCACTTTCAATTGGCGTTCAATATCTGAAATCTGATTACGAATCGAACGGCGGTTCAATTCCAATTGACTTTCACCAGGTCCACGGCTACCAATTCCACCTGCTTGACGGCTTAGCATAACCCCTTGACCGACAAGGCGTGGCAACATGTATTTGAGTTGAGCCAGATGAACTTGCAATTTTCCTTCGTGACTACGAGCACGCATGGCAAAAATATCCAAAATCAGCTGCATGCGGTCAATCACTTTAACCCCAAGTTCTGATTCTAAGTTAACATTTTGACGGGGTGTTAAACGGTCATTAACAATAACAGTGTCAATCTCATCAGCGTCAACAATCGCTTTAATTTCGGCTAATTTTCCTGAGCCAATCAATGATTTACTATCGTATTTTTCACGTTTTTGGCGATAAGATGAAACCACCTGCGCTCCTGCCGTTTTAGCCAGCGAAGCTAACTCTTCCATAGACATGTCAAAATTTTCAGTGTCTGGCAGCTCAACACCCAGTAAAATCACGCGCTCTTGATGTTCGCTTGTTTCAATCATGCACTCACCCCTCTTCTTAATTAATCCGTAAATCTCATTATATCATAAAATCTTTTCAAAAGTGAAAGGGAGCGTTTTACTCCCTTACAATTTCTTATCATTTAAAAAACAATCAACATCACTTGTAACACTAGCTTTAAAATCAGCTTCTGAAACATTGTAAAACTTAACTGCCATACGGTTTCTAAACCATGTTAACTGGCGTTTTGCAAAGCGACGTGTGTTTTGTTTTAATTTTTCAACACAGTTTTCAAGAGAATCTTCCCCAGCAAAATATGGAAAAAGTTCCTTGTAACCAATTGCTCGCGCGGCTTGAACCTCACGATAATTGTCATAAAGCCATTTTGCTTCATCCAAAACACCATTTTCAACCATGAGGTCAACACGACGATTGATACGGTCATAAAGCACTTGACGATCATCATTTAAACCAATCAAATAGGCATCATAGTTGGTTTCTTTATTTTGCAACTCTTGTCCAAACTTAGCTAACTCCAAAGCACGAATGGCACGACGGCGGTTGATTTGAGGAATCTCGATCTTCTGCTCTGCTATTTTTTCAAAAAGCTCTTCATCACTTAACAAATCCAATTCTTTTCGGTAAGCGAGGACTTTTTCTTGGTCAACCTCACCGCCTAAATGATAACCTTCTAGCAAACTTTGAAGATAAAGTCCAGTTCCTCCAACAATGATAGGCAACTTACCTCGACTAACGATATCGTCAATCGCAGCTTTGGCTTCTGTCACAAAGTCATAAACAGAATAAGTTTCATCAACATCACGCACATCTATTAAGTGGTGAGGAGCTGCTGCTTGTTCTTCAGGCGTTGCCTTAGCCGTTCCAATATCCAGCTTACGGTAGACTTGTTGACTATCACCGCTGATAATTTCTCCGTTAAATTGCTTGGCGAGTTCGATTCCTAAAGCTGTTTTTCCAACAGCTGTCGGTCCAACCACAGCTAGCAGTTTTATTTTTTTTGACATCTATTTTTTTATCCGTCCTAAGCCTGATTTTTTAGTAAATATAACGTTTTCACTTGAATTTTTAGGCAATTTTCGTTACCATTATTATAACATAAGGTGGTAGGACAAGAAAACAAATCCTACTGCTATAAAAGAGTATAAAGACCTCTTTATACTCCCTGTTCTTATCAGTGAGGAGGAATTATTATGGCTAAAAAATTTGCATTCGCTAAAGGTCTTGCTACTGGTGTTGTAGCCACTGCAGCTACTGTCGCAGGTGCTATTTTCGCAGTTAAGAAAAAAATCATTGACCCTGAAGAAGAAAAAGCTGCTTTCATTCAAGAAAATCGTAAAAAAGCAGCCCGCAAACGTATTTCTCACTAATTTTTAAACGTTAAAAAGCCCTGAGCCTTATGCTCACGGGCTTTTTGTTTTACAAAATTTCCCAATCTTCAATGCCAAATTCATCAAGTAAGTCTTGGATTTTATCAAAAGCTAGACGAAAATGCTCCAACTTATGACCGTCTGAACCGATAGAATACTTGTGGCAACCTAATTCTTTAACTAAGCCTAAGGCATAACGGTAAAGGTCTTCCTTGCCATACAAGTACATCGATTTGCTGTTTAACTCAAAAGCCAAATCATAATCAATCATCTTCTGGAAGATACGTTTGAGTTGAGGTTCATAAGCTTTTAAATCCGTGACGGTCATGTCGAAAATGCGAAAACCATAGTCAAAATGTGCTAAAACATCCGCATCCACGCGTCCAATCGCATACTCCAATTTGTCCAGATACTCTTGGATAATCTCATCTCTATTCATATCTGCCACTTCATCATCAAGGTAATCATTTGTCCCATTATGATGAACCGACAAGAGTTTCAAATCATAGTCCTTATCCGCCAAATAAGCAAGAATATCCGCTTCACGTGGCTGATAATAACCAATTTCAATGCCTTTTTTAATGCGATTACCATATTTTTGATTAAGCTTAGCTATTTCACGTGAATAAGCCTCATAATCTGGCACATCATCTTGTTTGGTATAAGGATTTGACAAATCATAATGCTCAGTCGTCACAATATCCCCTGTATAATGGTCTAAATAATCTTCAAACCGCGCATCTGAATCATAAGAAAAATGTGTATGTAAATGATTATCTCGCATCCTCAACCTCGCTGTATTTAATATTGTTAGTCTAAATCATCAATGCCTGCTGCCATGCGCTCTGTCCCCCACCATAAAGGCATCAATTCACCTAAGGTAATGGTTTCACGTTTCTCATAATCAAGCATAAATTCCAAATCTTTATTTTTCGGAGACAATTGCATCAAGAATTCGCGACAAGCTCCGCAAGGCATTCCTGAACCTTCACCGTAAGGTGGTTTATCGCGAAAAGCAATGATGCGTTTGATAGTGGTTTGACCAGATTGTTGAAACATGTTAAAAGCTGCTGCGCGTTCCGCACAAAGATGAAAAACACCAGAAGTCGCTTCAAAACAATAGCCTGTAAAAATCTGACCATCTTCTACTTCAATTGCTGCAACCACATGATTTGAATAGATAAATGGCGTCACATAATGAGGATTATAATCCTTTTTTGCTGCTTGATATAACTTTTCCCAAATATCCATTCTAAATCTCCTTGTAATTATCTGTATTTTCTTAGTATATCAAATTTTCTGTTAATTAGACAGAGATTTTGATTTTTTTAGTTATAGTTTAAAACTATACATAGTCCTAAAAAAATAACTATTTTTCAAAATGGCAAAGCTCCGCTACAATAGGAATCACAAAAAACAAACGAGGTATACGAAATGGCAAAATCAAGATTTCAATTAGTTGGTTCGCTTCTACGACCAGCAGATTTACGCGAATATAAAATCGCAATCGAACATCGTGATGATATCACATACCCATTCTACGATGCTTTTGATGGCTATCGTGAAACAGAAACGGCTGACATCAAAAAAGTTATCGCTAAAGAAAAAGCAAATGGTATTGATGTCTTAACTGATGGTGAATTTTCAAAATCAATGTGGCACCTTGACTTCGTCTGGGGACTAAAAGGGATTGAACGCTACATTGCAGACCACGGTTATACTTTCAAAGACCATGATGGTGGTCACTTCGAAACACGTAAAGACATTGGTATCCGCATCACAGAGCCACTTTCAGGTAAGAACCACCACTTCCTTGATATCTTTAATTTGCTTAAGGAAGAAGCTGGAGACTCAGATACAAAATTGACTATCTGGGGACCTGCTCACGCCTACACAGAATTCACAGTCTTTAATCAATTAGTTGGCGAAGACCAAGTTTACAAAACTAAAGAAGAACTAAAAGCTGGTCTTACAAATGCCTATAAAGAATTCTTGAAAGAATACAAAGAAGCTGGTGGAGAAATCATCCAATTTGACGACTGCCTCTGGGAACTTTTCGACGAAACAAACCCAGCTGGTTTCTTTGCTCAAGGAAATAGCGCTCTTGCTAACCTTGCTGACGAATTCATCGCAGTAAATAACGATGTTGCTGACTATGGTCATGAGCTTGGTTTGCAAGTTTGGACTCACAACTGCCGTGGTAACTACGAAAGTCGTTCTGCTGCTGGTGGTACTTACGAAGCTATCGCAACAAAATTCTTGAAAGACCAACACTATGACCGTTTCTTCCTTGAATGGGATAGCGAAGTGGCTGGTGACCTCAAAGCTCTTGAAAGCTTGAAAGACTCAGATGCTGAGGTTGTTCTTGGACTTCTTTCAAGTAAAACAACTGATCTTGATGATGAAGAACGCGCACTTAAAATGCTTGAAGAAGCTAGCCAAATCATCCCTAAAGACCGTCTTTTCCTTTCTCACCAATGTGGTTTTGCTTCATGTGATTCAGGAAACGAACTTGCTATCCCACAACAATGGGCTAAAATCAAGCAAGGTCAAGACATCGCCGCTAAATTCTGGAGTTAATCCAATCAACTCGCCTTTATTTTTTCAATATACAATAATACAATATACTATACCAAAAACGGCCGCAAGCTTTATGCTAAACGGTCGTTTTTTTAATTACTTTTAAAGTTTAACTACTTCCAGACGCTCTCCACCAAGTAAAACAAGGTATTTATCAACTTGATCAATATGATATGACTTGCTAAGTGCTTCGGCATAAAGTGCCATTTGGCCTTGGTATCGGTCTTTGATTTCCTCGCTGTTTGTGTATTTATCAGTCTTGTAATCTAAAAGAACCAAACGGTCTTCTAAGAGTAGATAAGCATCGACAATCCCACGAACAACGAATTTTTCTTTGCTCTCAGGGTCTTCTTTTAGCATGGCAAATGGAGCTTCGCGGTAGATTTTGTCAGTATTTTGCTGAATCAATTGTCCAAGAGTTGAATTTTCAAAGAAATCCAAAACATTTTCTAGACGAATGCGCGCTTTAACCTCATCTTCAGCTGAAACTTGTGCTAGAGCTGTCGAAATATCCTCTAGTGTCACTTTTTGAGACAAGGAAATTCGCTGCATGAGCTCATGCATGGCAGAACCAATCGCTGTTGCTTCGACTTTGGCTTTTTTCGAAAAATCAGGTAAGGCAAAGCTTGGTTTTACGTGGTCCGTCTTAGCCATCACATCAACACCATCAATATCCATGACAGGCTCATAAAGTTTCTTGACCTGACTAGGTGTTCTTAAGCTTGGTAAGTTAATGGCTGATTGATATTTGGTATTCAACTCTTCAACTGCCTCAAGTCTATCCAAAGCTTCTGCGATATTTTCAGACTGACGGTTATTTGACAAATCATCAGGTTTAATAGCTGATTTGACTTCGATCTGACCGATTTTTTCTTCTGTCAGGTCTTCATCTGTGACAAATTCGACTTTAAATGGCAAGTTTTTATATGCTTCGTGAATGGCTAACATCCAATCTTGGAAAGTCATGAAAGCCTCTCGTTCTGCAACTGGAAGGTGATTATTTTCAGACTTACCGCTGTATTTATCAACCAATTTTTCAGAGCTAGCTTTACCAACCAGATAAAGTTTCTTTTCTGCACGGGTCATGGCAACATAGAACAAACGCATTTGTTCAGATAAGGTTGCTAGTCGCAGTTCACGTTTATTAAGCTGATAAGGCAAAGTGTCCATGCTGACTTTAACAGTTGGAAAAACATCCGTATCTAACTCTTCTCGCATGTCAGCCAAATATTTAATTCCAGCTCCATTTTGACGTGACAAGATTAACGGTGACATCATGTCTTGAATGCTGAATTTCTTATCAATATTCAAAATAAAGACATACTTAAACTCAAGACCTTTACTCTTATGGATAGTCATCAAATTCACAGCATGTTTTGGAAGGGCCACTTCAACATCTGCCAAATCATTTTCGCTTTCTAAGACGCGATCAATCATGCGAATAAAGCGTGATAAGCCTTTAAAGCCAGTCTTTTCAAAATTATTAGCACGAAGGGCTAGAGCGTAAAGATTGGCTTGACGCTGCTCGGCACGAGGAAGATTACCCACGTAATCATAATAAAAGCGCTCATTGTAAATCTTCCAAATCAAATCATAAAGCGAATGCCATTTGGCAAAATCACGCCACTTGCTAAAGCAAGTCATAAAATCTTTTAATTTTTGACGTAAAGCTGGTTTGACTAGCTCTGCATGTTGCCCTTGATTAGCCAAAGCATGTTCCAATTTTTGGTACAAATTAGCTTTGTGCTCATCTTCTATCGTTTGAAGTGCCAAGCGAGCAAGGTCATCTTCGTTGAAAGAAAACATTGGTGAACGCATAAGAGCTACCAAAGCATAGTCATTGAGCGGATTATCCAAGGCTCTAAGCGTATCAAGCATCACCATGACTTCAACTGATTTGAGGTAATTTTGCTCACCGCCATCCGTTACCAAAGGAATGCCATAATGCTCGAAAGTCTGTAAAATGCCATCATTACGTGTGCGCGATGATACCAACAAAGTAATATCTTCAAAGGCAACACCTTCTTCATTATGCAGACGAATAATTTCTTTAGCTACCAGCTTAACCTCGTTCGGATTGATTTGCTCCTCTTCTGGGCTACTTGCAAGCTCACTACTGTCATCAGTGTCGTAAATTAGAACTTGTGTTTCATTTTCTGGATGAGCTTCTTTTTGTGCAGGACTGCCTGCTACCAACTGGTGCATGCCGTCATACAAAATTTCCCCAACAGACTCGTCCATCAAGTGCGTAAAGACACTATTTGTCGCATCTAGGACTTCTGATTGACTACGGAAGTTTTCTTTTAGCAAAATTAATTTTCCATGTTCTGGATGCTTTTGAAAATCCTTGAATTTTTGGTTAAAAATCTGCGGATCAGCCTGACGAAAACGATAAATCGATTGCTTAATATCCCCCACCATGAATCGATTATGACCATTTGACAACAATTCAAGCATGCGTTCTTGCGTGTGGTTATTATCTTGGTACTCATCGACCATGACTTCGTGGTATTTATCTTGGTAGAGCTCACGAATATCTGGATTTTCTTCCAAAATCTGGATAGCAAAATGCGCGATATCTGAAAACTCAAAAGCATTTTCTTGGATTTTAGCTTGCAAATATTGCTCAGAAAAATCCTGCATAAACGCTTGTAAAAGTTCTAACAAAGGCAGACTTTCCGATTGGTATTTGAAGATTGTTTCTAAGTGTTTCAGACCAGTCAAACGACCTTGGAGAGTCTTGAAAATTGGATATTTTACTCCTGCAACTGTCACAGCTGGACTAGACGGAATCAAGTCAGCCACATCTGTCGCCAAACGACCAAGTCCATCACGACCGTAAAGCGTCTCAAAATGCATGGCCCATTCATGCAAATGTTCAATCATGTTCAAATGCTTTTTATAAGCTGCCGTTGGTGTACCCTTAGCTGTTTTTTGCTTATAATCTTCTAAATCTGTTACATCCTGCAAATGATTTGCCGTATCATGTAAACAACTTAAAAAGTCATTAACTTCTTGATCTGGAATAGCTGAAAAATCAGTATAGGTTCTAGCACCTTTCAAGAAAACCTCAGCCAGCCATTTCTTCGGATTATCCGTTGCTTGACTGAAATCATAGATTTTGTAAACAATTCCTCTAAAAGCTGTGCTATCTTTACGATTGCCTGAAAAATTACGAACTAATTTACGGAAAACATCCTTGTTCTTTCCTGTCATGTAATCTGAAAAAAGATCTGAAAAGACATCATTTTTAACAATATCTTGTTCACTTTTATCCGTCATGATGCGAAAAGTTGGCGAAATTCCTAAAGTATAGCCATACTGGTTGACCAACTTCTGCGTAAAAGCATCCATGGTTCCAATATCAGCAGTCTGCAAGGCTAGCAACTGTTCGTTAAGATAAGTTTTTAAATCATTATCCGTCGCTTTTTGCAAAGCTTGGCTGATTTTTTTCTCAAGACGTTCCTTTAATTCTCCCGCTGCTTTAACCGTAAAGGTCGAAATAAAGAGCTGGTCAACGGTAATGCCACGCAAAATTTTATCAATAATACGCTCAACCATAACGAAAGTTTTCCCAGAACCAGCCGACGCTGATACCAAAATATTGTTGCCATAGCTATAAATGGCTTCGATTTGTTCAGGTGTTCGTTTTTGCGCTTTAGATGACTGAGCCTCTTTTTGCTGTAGAGAAGAAATAGCTTCAGCCGTTAAAAATGGTTTAAAGGTCATCTTTTTCCTCCTCTTCTTGCATCAAGCTCAAAAAGCCTTGACGTCTATCTTTTCTTGGTAATTTAAACCACTTGCGTGCGTATGGCATGTGGCGGTCCGCTTCAAAGCGTGTGATAGCTTTTAATTGGTCACCCTTAACCGTCTTACCATCCTCACTGTAAGGATTAATCAAAAAGTGTCCTTGTCTAATCTGCTCAGCTGCTTGAAGGAATAATTTTTGATTGTAAGCTAGTAAAATATCTAACTCTTCTTGCGTGTAAACTGAGTCATTAAGATGGTAATTTCCATTTGATAAATAACCTTTTTCATCTTCTAAGAACAAGCCACGGTAGCGCAACTCTTTAGACAAATTCTCCAAAATTTTCTCTGTAGTAGCTACCGATGACAAATCCACTTTTGGCTCTTGCATGTGAAGGTACATGGCTCCAAAAATCTTATCTGACTCACTTTTAATTTTTTTATCGCGAAGAGCTTGCATGTAAGTCACTAATTGTGGGTTGAGACCATTGTAGAATTTTTGAATATCAAAGGTATTGTGACTTGATTTGTAATCAACCACCCCAAGACTTCCATCTGACAAACGGTCCACACGGTCAATAATACCTCGAATACGTACTGCATTGGCAAGCATTAACTCAAAAGGTTCTTCTTCATTTTCCACCTGAATCTGAGCATCCTGACGTAAAATTGTCGCCGTGCTTCTAGCAATATCTTCTAAGACTGTCAATGAGTAGCGGCTTTCCTCGTCTTCTTCATAGACAAATTTGAAAGCATCTTCAGCGTTGGTTGTTTGAATAGCTCGATTTAATTTGTCGTCAAAAGCTTGATCCGAAGCATCTTTCATAACCAATTCAAAGACACGATGCAGATAAGTCCCGTGATTTCTAGCGTCAGGGTGAATGGTTTCAACCTCTTGCAAACCAAGGACATACTGTAAGAAATATTTGTATTGATTGTTGTAGAAAGTTGTCACAGCTGAAGAAGACAAATTAATCGGCTCATCACTTGGAAAACGTGTCTCGATCACTTCGGCAGAAACTGGCTTGGTCTGCATATTATCCTTAATCAGTGGCAATTCAACATCTTCGTTAGCCAGTTTTTTACGAAGATAACGTACAGCTACTGACCAGAAGGTCTGCTCTTCTTTGCTAAGCTCGCGGTCTTCTTCAATAGCTAAGCGATTAACCTCAATCACACGAGATAAGAGCGCTTTATAATTTCCAATGTCTTCAGCATCTGTCGACAAACGATTTCGTCCCTTAACCAAAACAGGCACACCAAAGCTAGCTAATTCCGCAAGATAAGAAGATTCCTTATCTTCTGACTCATTAGCAATTTGTGGCAAACTGAGCACCAGTTCTTCCGTCGCTGAATTAAACAGTGACAAGGCAGCAAAATGATTTTTCTTGATGTTTTCACGACTAATCACATCAAAACGTTGATTTTCAGCTGTTGTCTCATTAACCTTGGCACGTTCCTCATCTGAAATCAAACTACGATTTTGCGCAATTTTTGGGAAATGCGACTGCGTCATACCAAGTGCAAAGACAAATTTATTGGTGTGTGGTTCAACCAAATCATAAGATTTTACAGAAACTACATCAACGCTTGCTGGCACCACACGGTACTGTGCAGCCAACATGCCGCTTCTTAAAAGGGCTAAAAATTCATCCAAAGATAATTTTTCTTGTCCAAAAATCGTTTGAAATTGCTCGAGAATGCCAGTAAATGTTCGCCAAACTTGCTCGTGCTTTTCTTGTTCATTTTCTGAGAAAGTGGCTACCATACGCTCTAAATTCTCAGGTAGAGAAATCGCACGTAAGAAAGTCATCAATTTTTCAAGTAAACTTGAGCCAAGCTGCTTTTGTGCCTTAAATAAAGCTAGCAAAGGCGCCATGATTTGCTCGCGCATACCATTAACAAAGTCTAAATGCTCCTCACCTTTATAAGCAATGGTAAACTCTTTAGCAAATTTACTTTGCCCCTTAATATCTGCATAAATCAAATACTGCTCAAAAAGGTCCAAATCATCTTGAGTGAAGGAACCATATAGCCCTGTTTTCAAAAGATTAACAACATCTTCAGTACGAAAACGATAACGTTTCACACGCTCCAAGGAATCAATAAAATGCACCAAAGGATGGTCACTCATCGACTCTGCTTTTCCAAAATAATAGGGAATTTCATATTTATCAAAAATTTTGCCGATTTGCAGACGATAGCTATCTACATCACCCAAAAGTACCAAAATATCCTTATAACGAAAGCCTTGGTGAAGCTTATGACGAATAGCCTTTGCCACATGCTCAACTTCTTCTTTTTGATTAATAACATCCCAAATCGCATAATGTTTTTTATCATCATCTGTCAATGTGATATCTGATGTTGTGAAGTCGTGCTTCGCTTCAAAGAGTTTTGACAATTTAGCAAATGCTTCTTGAGATTTTTGAGAACTCTCGACATACTCTGGCTGTGTTTGAAATTTAGCAGCCAAAGAACGCAAAAAATCCAAACTTGCCTGATAGACATTCCCAGTTGAAAATGTAGCCTTATAAGCCTTTTGACTACTGTAAGTTCCGATAATCACTTGAGCACATTTTTCCTCTAAAAGGCTGACTAAGTCTTCCTCTTCTGCTGAAAAACGAGTAAAGCCATCGATAACCAAAACAACATTTTCAAGCGCATCATCCAAATGACCCGATGCTACCTGTTTAGCAAAAAATGCAATTTTTGATTGATTTTCATACTGGTTAGCTAACAAAATGTCATTAACTGCCAAAAAGATTTTCACCAAATCTTCTTGCTTCTCAGCCGAATGCAATTCCGTCAAATCAAGCACGGTCATGTTAGCCGTTTTTAATTCCTTATACAAATCAACCAATTGCTTGATAAAATTCGTATCTTGTTTTAGACGTCCGAAAACTTTCAAATCCGTATCAGAAAAATGAGACAGCGCACGATAAAAAATCATGGCTAAGCCATTATCATCAATCGTTTCTTTGGTCTGAGGTTCATTTAAGACAAAATAGCGCGCCATTTGAGCAAAACGTGTAATGGTAATGGCAAAAGACGCTTGGTCAGGCAAAAGTTCCAAAACTGCCCTTTCTTTTTCAAAAGACAAAGAGTTTGGAGCGATGTAGAAAACACGCTTTCCAGCTTTAGCCTCTTCCATCGCTTTTCTTGCCAAAATTTCAG